>JBEIOT010000104.1:0-6964 GCA_040377415.1 Azospirillum sp.
CGCCCTTGCGGGCGGGGTTCGCCTGTCGAGGTTCCGGGCGATACACCAATTGCTTCGTCCGTTTCACCGCGAGAGAACGACCGATGGGCTTCGAGTGTGGGATCGTCGGGCTACCGAACGTCGGAAAATCGACACTGTTCAACGCACTGCTCTCGACCATGCAGGCCGAGGCCGCGAACTACCCGTTCTGCACCATCGAGCCGAACGTGGGCCGCATCGCCGTGCCCGACGCGCGCTTGGACCAGCTCGCCAAGATTGCGGGTTCAGCGGTCATCATTCCTAACCAGCTTGAGTTCGTCGATATCGCCGGCCTCGTGCGCGGCGCTTCCAAAGGCGAAGGCTTGGGCAACCAGTTCCTCGCCAACATCCGCGAGACGGACGCCATCATCTACGTGCTGCGTTGCTTCGAGAACGACGACATCGTGCATGTCGAAGGTTCCGTCGACCCCGAGCGCGATGCAGAAGTGATCGAACTGGAATTGATCCTCGCTGATCTTGAGAGCCTGGAGAAACGCTACGACAACCTCATGAAGAAATCGAAATCCGGCGACAAAGAAACGCTGGCGACCATTGCCATCATCGAGCCCATCCTACCGTTGCTGCGCGATGGCAAACCCGCGCGCCTGCACAAACCCGCCGACCGCGAAGAAGCCAAACGCATCCGTGGCCTGCAACTGCTCACCAGCAAACCGGCGATGTATGTGCTGAACGTCGATGAGGCTAGCGCTGCTACCGGCAATAGCCTGTCGGACAAAGCTGCCGCCATGGCGAAAGCCAAAGGCGCGCAATCGGTCGTCATCTCGGCGCAGATCGAAGCCGAAATGGCCGGCCTGAGCGAAGACGAGAAAAAAGAATTCCTGGGCGACCTTGGTCTGAAAGAGACCGGCCTCGCAGGCATCGTGCGCGCGGGTTCTGCCCTACTGGATATCCTCACCTTCTTCACCGTTGGCCCGAAAGAAGCGCGTGCATGGAACGTGCGTCGCGGTGCGGCCGCGCCGGAAGCGGCTGGTGTCATTCACACCGATTTCGAAAAAGGTTTCATCCGCGCCGAGACCATCGCCACGGATGACTACATCAAATACAACGGCGAAGCGGGCTGCAAAGAAGCGGGCCGCCTGCGCCTTGAGGGTAAGGAATACCTCGTCGCCGATGGTGACGTTTTCCACTTCCGCTTTAACGTGTAGTTGGTAGTATTCTCAAGAACGCGGCAGTAGCCGCGCCAGCCTTGAGCAAACGCGAGTTGTGGCGCAGGATGCGCCATCGGCGAGCAACTAAAAGAGCGTCCCATGATGAAATTTCCGCGTTGGCTTTCCTGGATCGTACTGATCGGCCTTGGCTGGTTGCTCTACGTGGGCAACACACGCGAGATGGGCCCTGCGCCTGCGATGGACTCTGCCACGCAAGCCACCGCACCCGGCGAGCCCAAACGCTATCACGAGATCGAAGCATTGCTCGATGGCGACCGCTGGATGAAAGGCCTGTTCCCCAATTACCAAAGCCCCGAGGAAGCGTGCCGCATGGACGCACCCGCCGAGGGCAAGCTGAATGCCTACGCGCTAGTGCTGGCTGCCGGTAGCGGCGAGGGCATCAAGTGCGGCGAGGGCAACAACTTCACCATCGCCCGCCGCAATGCCGACGGCAGCATGGGCAAGGACACGCAAGTGAGCCTGACGCTAGGCGAACAAAAAGGCTTCGATGGTTTGCTACTTGGCATGCGCGAGGGCGAACGCCGCCTGTTGCTGGTGAACCTGCCTGAGAAGCTCAAGAAGTTGCCCGCACTGCCGGCCAAAACACAATTGCTGATCGATGTGACGCGCACTAGCGCGACGCCTTCTGCCCCGTAAAGGGAATACCAAATTTTCGGGCGACTGCCGCCTGACTGTGGGGCCCCGCGGTCGCGTAACTTGCCACGTCCGAGTAATGTGCAAGCGGGAACGCATCATGCGCGATCAGGTGACGCCCCTGCGATGAGCGCCCATTGCGGGAAGGTCCGCGCCCATGCAGGATAAGCGCATCGTTGTAGAGCGTCATGGTGTTAGCCTTGGTGCTGGCTTGGCTTGTCGGAGCCGCTGCCGCGCAGGCTTCATCGAGCACTGCCTTCAGATTGTTTTTCATCTCAAGCCGGTCGGCAGCCAAGGGCGATGGTGAAACGGGCAACAGATGGTTCATCACGTCGTCGGTCTGGTTGCTCAGCAGGATGAATTCGGGCGCGGCGCAACCCACCGCATAATTTGGATTACGCGCGAGCAGGGGGAAGTGTTCGTGACCCTCGCGGCAGAACGTATGGCTCAGTACGTCGATCACGGTGGCGCGTGCATCGGCAGCATCATGCCCCTGCGCGATGAGTCTCTTCGCCCATAGATCGATCACCTCATCGGCGGTGACGAAGACGGTGGGCTGGGCCACCGTGCCGGGATCCACGCAATGCATCGCCACGATGGATCGACGCCCGGGTGTGATGCCCGGATAGGATTTGTCGTTGTGCGGTGTCTGCGCGTCGGCCATTTGCTCTTGCGGCGTGAACAGCGCCAGCGTGCCGTTGCCCAGCAAACGGCTAAGCGCCTGCGTGAATGCCAGCCCTTTGGTGGGCGGCAGGTTATTGAACAACAGCGCCGGTGCGCCATAGCCGCACGTTAGTTCGAGCAGTGATTCGTGCAGGTCGCGCAGGAAAGCGCGCTCATCCGGCGCGATGTGCTTAGGGTAAAGCTGCTCGCGCAAAACGGATTCCTGAATGGTGACGCCATGCTGTTCGCGCGGAATGCTCGCCGATAACTCGAGATGTTGCTCGAGGCGGTCGCGCAGGCTATCGGGCAGATGGATAACACGGGGTTGCATGCGTGCATGCTATCGCGTGCATATGACAGCCGTATGACAATGGGCTAGAAATTCGCCTCGCCGACCTTCTGGGCGATGAAATTGCGGAAGACCGCGATGCGTTTGGAGCTCTTGAGCTCCATGGGATACATGTAATAGGCGGGGGTTTCCGGCCCGTTGATGTCGGGCAGCACGCGGCTGATATGGCGCGAGCGATGCATCAGGTAATCCGGCAGCGCGGCGATGCCCATGCCTTGCTTCACCGCCGTGCGCATGGCCAACAGCGAGTTGCATTTGAAATGTGGCACCAGCTCTTTGGCGCCTGCCAGCTCGAACAGCCAGTTCACTTGCGGGAAGGGCGGCGCACTGCCCACCGACGGATCGAACGCCAGCAATTTGTGGTGCTTCAGGTCGTTCATCGACTTGGGAATGCCATGCACACGCAGGTAATCGTTATGCGCCCACAGCGAGTTCTTGAGCGACATCATCGGCACCTGCACGAGGTCGGGATGCTTCGCCGGATGGAAGCGTAGCGCCGCATCGGCCTGCCGCTGGGTCAGGTCGAGCTCGCGATCCTCGCAGATCAGCGTCACTTGGATTTCGGGGTAAAGGTCGGTGTATTCTTTCATCTGACTGGCCAGCCACATGGCGCCGAAGGTGCTGGGCACGGAAATCTTGAATGGGCCTTTGGGGCGGGCGCTGCTTTCGGCCAGTGAAATTTCCGTGGCCTGCAGTTTGGTCACCATTTCCGACACGGTGCGGAATAGGATCTCGCCTTGCTCGGTGAGCATGAGGCCGCGCGCATGGCGGTGGAACAGGGGGATGCCCATCTTCTCTTCCAGCGCGGATATTTGGCGGGAAACGGCCGATTGCGATAAGTTCAGCGTCTCGCCGGCCTTGGTCAGGCTCTTGCTGAGGGCCACCGAATGAAAGATGCGAAGCTTGTCCCAATCCATGAGCTATGCATTTAGCGCAATATTGTCGCGATTAGAAGCATAATTACTCGCCCACGCATGCTTTTAACGCATAGCGCCCATGCAAATCCCGCCGTGTCACGAAACCGTCACGTCCATGCGCTAAAATGGTCGAATTTACTGTCTTTACTTGGGTCACACAATTTCGTGCCCTTGGAAAGTTTTGAGCAATCTCGCTCAGTTGAAGGAGAAGAAAATGAAGCGATTTGCAAAAATTGCGGTGCTTTTCGTCGTTGTGATCCTGGGAGTGCTCGCACTCAAATCCAGGGACAGCAGCGACGTAACGACAACGGTCGAATACAATGCAGAAGGCGAACGGGTCTACCCGGAAAGCCAGATCGCAAAGGTCGATGTGCGTGATGGCGATGCGGAGATCCGTTTGGACGATGCACCGGCACCGCTGACCGAGGATGAGCTTGCTGCTCTTCCCTGGTGCAAACAAGCGCTGGACGCCCTCAAGGTCGGCCCGCCGCTTGGTGACAAAACGCGTTGCCGCACCACCAAAGGTGGGGAAACGCTGCTTACCGTCGCGCTCGAAGATTCCCTTGAGTGGGAATTCGTCGGGCCCGGCGAAAAGATGCGTCGCAAGATCATGTAGCCAATAGTTCGCTATTGGCCCCTTTAAAAAAGGTTCCTCCTTAACGGGAGGGACCTTTTTTGTTTTTCGCATGGATCGTCATCAAACCGTCATGGCCGCGCGCTAGCATGGGGATGTTTTCTCTATGCGTGATTGGCCCGCCACTCCCGCTAGTTTTGAGGTTCTTTGACCCTCAGCCTGACGCTTGTGACCGGAACCATCATGCATGGAGACGACACATCAACGTATGCACCCTGCATGCGTGTAGTATGGAGAAATATGATGTCCAATACGTTCAAAGAACACATGAACGGCAAAGCAACGCCGCGCACATATGCCATTGTTGGTGGTGTGATCGTCGCGGCCGCGCTTATTGGTTGGGCTGTTGTTGCTTGGGCAAAACCTGAAGCCACGTTCTGCCCGACCGTTATCAGTGGTCCTGCCGAAAGTCGCAGCCAAGCGCTCGACCACCTAACGGGTACCAATCAAACTGTCGAAGTCCCGGTCCAGGTCGCCTGGCAAGGTGTCGACGGCAAGATGTGGACGGCGATCATCAAACCGCTGGATGCAGCCTGCTAAGTAGCAGCGCATTCCTTGAAAAAAGGCTTCTCCCCCGGGAGGAGCCTTTTTTGTTTAGGCAGCTTTTGCGCCGCCGATGGCTTCGTGATGTTCGATGAACTTCTGTGCTTCGAGCGCGGCCATGCAGCCAGTGCCCGCCGCCGTGATGGCCTGACGGAAGATCTTGTCCTGCACGTCGCCTGCCGCGAACACGCCTTCGACATTCGTCTTGGTGCTATCGGGTTGGGTGATGAGGTAGCGGTCCTCGTCCATCGTCAGCTGACCAGCGAACAGTTTCGTGTTGGGGTCGTGGCCGATGGCAACGAATGCACCTTCGACCGGCAGCACCGAGACTTCACCCGATTTGATGTTCTTGAGCTTCAGGCCCGTGAGCGACGGCGGCTGGTCGGAGCCGAGGAATTCCTCGACCACCGAATCCCAAATGACCTTCACGTTCGCGGTACCGAACAAACGGTCCTGCGCAATTTTCTCGGCACGCAGCGAATCGCGGCGATGAATGAGCGTGACGCTTTTGCAGATCTTGGCGAGGTACAGTGCTTCTTCCACCGCACTGTTACCACCGCCGATGACGGCGACATCGCGGTTCTTGAAGAAGAACCCGTCGCACGTAGCGCAAGCGCTAACGCCGAAATTCTGGAATTTCTTTTCCGACTCGAGGCCCAACCAGCGTGCGCTGGCACCGGTGGCGATCACCAGCGTGTCGCCCACATACGTGTCGCCGCTGTCGCCTTTGGCAACGAACGGGCGCTTGGTGAGGTCCACTTCCGTGATGTAATCATGAATGATCTGCGTGCCGACATGCGCGGCCTGCGCTTCCATTTGCTGCATCAGCCACGGGCCTTGCACTGCGTGCTCGAAGCCCGGGTAGTTCTCGACCTCGGTCGTGATGGTGAGCTGTCCGCCCGGCTGCATACCATGCACCATGATGGGCTTAAGGTTGGCGCGCGCGGCGTAAATAGCAGCCGAGCAACCCGCTGCGCCGGAGCCGATGATGAGGACAGGAGTCTTATGTTCTATAGGCATGTTTTCAGGACCTGCTGCATGACCAGACCATCGGACGTGTTCTTGCCCGGGATGGTGATGGTCGCATTCTCTAGAAGTTTGGGTGCCGCGGCATCGAGACCCAGGATCTCTTTGACGGGCAGGTAATTGGTGTTGGAACCGATGCGCACCAGCACGGGCGCTTCATTGCTGGCCATGACTTGAAGCTTTTTGCTGGCATCGGAACTAAGCACGGCTTGCGCATGAGTGCCCTTCACCACGGAAGTACTCTCGATATCGCCTTGTTCGAACTGGTAGTCGCCAATGGTCACTTGGCAGGTCGCAGCCATTACGGGTCCGCTAACAAGCATCGACAGGCAGGCAACATAGATCGGGCGCATAGAGATCTTCCGTGGTGTGGGTGGGCAATGACGCGACTAGATGTTAGCCGCGTGTTTCTTCAAGTACGTTGCCACACCTTCGCCGGTGGGCTTCATGCCGTCTTCGCCGCGCTTCCAGTTAGCGGGGCACACTTCGCCGTGCTCCTCCACGAAGTTCAGCGCGTCGAGCATGCGGATGGCTTCATCCACGTTACGGCCCAGCGGCAGGTCGTTGATGACCTGATGGCGCACGATGCCTTTTTTATCGATCATGAAGGTGCCACGGAAGGCCACTTCATCGGCCAGCAACACGTCGTACGAACGCGCGATGGATTTGGTGAGATCCGCTACCATCGGGAACTGAACGTTGCCGATGCCGCCATCGTTCACCGCCGTGTTCTTCCACGCCAGGTGGGTGAAGTGCGAATCAACCGAGACGCCAATCACTTCCGCGCCGCGCGATTTGAATTCTTTCACGCGATTGTCGAAGGCGATGATTTCGCTCGGACAAACGAAGGTAAAGTCGAGCGGCCAGAAAAACACGATGCCGACTTTGCCCTTGATGTGGGCCTTCAGGTTGAATTTATCGTTGATGCTGTTGTCGGGCATCACTGCTTTTGCGGTGAAATCCGGGGCTTCTTTGCCGACGAGTACGCTCA
>JBEIOT010000142.1:0-5507 GCA_040377415.1 Azospirillum sp.
CCCGAGCAGCACGCCATGCCCGATGGGCCGATGCCAGCCAGCGTGGCCGAAGCGGTCAGCCGCAACATTACGCTGTGGAGCGAATTCTCCGGTCGTCTTGAACCCGTCGACATCGCCGAAGTGCGTGCCCGCGTTACCGGCACGGTCGATAAGGTCTTCTTTAAGGACGGCGCAATGGTGAAACGCGGCCAGCCGCTCTTCCAGATCGACCCCCGTCCCTACCAGGCCGCATTGGCACAGGCCGAAGGCCAGCTTGCTGCAGCCGAGGCCGACCTTGCTACCGCCCGCATCGAAGCGGCGCGCGCCACCAAGCTGATGAAGGCGAACGCCATCGCCCGCACGATCTACGATGAGCGTACCGCGCGTGCCAAAACATCGGCCGGCAGCCTGCGCACCGCCCAAGGTGCGGTGCAAGCGGCTCGCCTCAACCTGCAATACACGCAAGTCACCGCGCCCATCGCCGGCAAGGTCAGCCGCGCCGAGATCACCATTGGTAACCTGGTGGATTCCACGCCCGTGCTCACCACGGTCGTCAGCCAGTCGCCGCTGTACCTCAGCTTTGAAGCCGATGAAGCCGCTTACCTTTCCTTCATTCGTGTTAGCCAGAACGATCAGGCCATCCCGGTCGAGATGGGCCTCTCCAACGAAGAAGGCACGCCGCATACCGGCAAGATCCAGTCGTTCGATAACCGGTTGGACCCCACAGCAGGCACCATTCGTGGCCGCGCCGTGTTCGATAACAGCAATGGCGCGTTACTGCCGGGCCTGTTCGCCCGCGTGCGCATCGGCACGTCCGACGAGAAATCGTCGATCCTCGTCAACGATACCGCCATCAGCACCGACCAAACCTCACGCTATGTGTATGTGCTGGATAAGGAAGAAAAAGCTCAGTACCGCGCCGTGAAGCTCGGCGGCATGGAAGATGGCATGCGCATCATTACCGAAGGCCTGGAATCGGGCGACCGCGTCGTGGTGAATGGCTTGGCCAAGATCCGCCCGGGTGCTGCGATCAAGCCGGTCATGGTCGATATGAAAACCCTAAAACCACTTGAAGCGCCTGCCGCAGAAGAACCTGCTGCGGCTGCCGAGCCAGAGAAGAAGTAGACCTTATGCAGCACGGCCGTTTGCACATCGCGAACTTCTTCATCGACCGCCCCATCTTCGCGGGCGTATTGTCGTTCCTTATCTTCATCGCTGGCCTCATCTCGATGTTCGTGCTGCCGATCTCGGAGTATCCCGACCTCGTGCCGCCGCAAGTCGTCGTCACCGCACAATATCCGGGTGCGAACCCGAAGGTGAGCGCCGAGACCGTCGCCGCACCGCTTGAAGAGCAGATCAACGGCGTGGAAGACATGCTCTACATGTCGTCGCAAGCCGGCACCGATGGCATGATGATGATCACGGTGACCTTCAAACTCGGCACCGATCCCGACAAAGCCCAGCAGTTGGTGCAGAACCGTGTGAGCCAAGCGTTGCCACGCCTGCCAGATGTGACGCGCGCCCTTGGCGTATCGACGGTGAAAAGCGCGCCTGACCTCACGATGGTGGTGCACTTAGTTTCCAGCACCGATCGCTATGACCTGCTTTACTTGCGCAACTACGGCTTGCTGAACGTGAAGGACCAGCTAACGCGCATCGAAGGCGTGGGCCGTGTCGAACAATTCGGCGGGGGCGATTATGCGATGCGCGTCTGGCTCAATCCTCAAAAAGTGGCAGAACGCGGACTGAATGCCGAGGACGTGGTGAACGCGATCCGCGAGCAAAACGTGCAGGTAGCCGCAGGTATCGTAGGCGGTGCACCGTCATCGGCCGACATTACGTTCGAGCTACCGGTGAATACGCAAGGCCGCTTGTCGACGCCGGAAGAATTCGAGAACATCATCATCAAGACCAATGACCGCGGCGGCATCACCTACCTGAAGGATGTGGCGCGCGTAGAACTCGGCGCGTCGACCTATGCGCTGCGTTCGCTGTTGAACAACAAGCCTGCTGCAGCACTCGGCGTGTTCCAAATGCCCGGCAGCAACGCCATCGCTATTTCCGACCAGGTGCGCGCCACCATGAAGCGCCTGCAGAAATCGATGCCGGAAGGCGTCACCTATGAGATCGTCTACGATCCCACCATCTTCGTGCGCCAGTCGATCGAAAAAGTCATTCATACACTCATCGAAGCCATTCTTCTCGTGGTGCTCGTGGTCATCGTCTTCCTGCAAACATGGCGTGCGTCCATCATTCCGCTGATCGCCGTGCCCGTCTCCATCATCGGAACCTTTGCCGTCATGCATTTCTTTGGGTTCTCTATCAACGCGCTCACGCTGTTCGGGCTCGTACTCGCCATCGGTATCGTAGTGGATGATGCCATTGTGGTGGTCGAGAACGTCGAGCGAAATATCAGCAACGGCCTGAGCCCGCGCGATGCGACGTACAAAGCCATGGAAGAAGTCTCCGGCCCCATCATCGCCATCGCGCTTACGCTGTGCGCCGTGTTCATTCCCATCGCGTTCATCAGCGGGCTAACGGGGCAGTTCTACAAACAGTTCGCCCTCACCATCGCCATCTCGACCATCATCTCGGCCTTTAACTCACTCACGCTTAGCCCGGCACTGGCCGCCATTCTGCTGAAAGACCACCACGCGCCGAAAGACAAGCTGACGCGCGGTTCCGAAAAAGTCTTCGGTGCCATCTTCGCTGCACGCCGCTGGTTCCTGTGGGCGCTCATCGTGTGGCTCGCTGCCAGCATCCTCACCACCGTGCTCGTTTCCTTCATTGGCCCGGCAGGCTACATGGTCAAGGTCGCCGGCATCTGGATCGCGCGTGTGCTGGCCGTCGTGGGCATCGTGCAGGTGGTCCTCGCCCTCGTGCGCCCTGCACGGGCTGGCCAACCCCAAGGGTTCGACTGGTTCAACAACGCCTTCCAGCGCGCGTCGGAGCGTTACTCGTTCTCCGTCAAACGCACGTTGGGCCGCAAAGGCTTCATGCTCATCGTCTATGCCGGATTGCTGGCGCTGACGGTGCTGATGTTCCGCGTGGTGCCCACCGGCTACGTACCGGGTCAGGATAAACAATACCTCATCGCCTTCGCGCGTTTGCCAAGCGGCGCGTCGCTGGATCGTACCGAGACCGTCATCCGTCGCATGTCGGACATCGCACTGAAACATCCTGGCGTTGATAGTGCCGTTGCGTTCCCCGGTCTTTCCATCGCCGGATTCTCGGCCAGCTCGAACGAAGGTATCGTGTTCGTGACGCTGAAGGATTTTACCGAACGTGAAGGCGGCGAGAATTCGGCGGGTGCCATTGCGGGTGCGTTGTTCGGCCAGTACATGGCCATCGAAGAAGGCTTCGTTGCGATCTTCCCGCCGCCGCCCGTCATGGGACTGGGCACGACCGGTGGCTTCAAGCTCGAACTGCAGGACCGTCAGGATCTGGGCTACGACAAGCTCAACGAAACGGTACAAAAAATTGTCGGCGACGCGTACCAGAGCGGCGTGCTCGACCAGGTCTATTCGGGTATGGACATCAACGTGCCGCAGCTTGAGGTGCAGATTAATCGCGAACGTGCGCGCCAGCTAAGCATTCCCCTCAACGATCTGTTCTCGACGCTACAGGTCTATCTCGGCTCGTTGTACGTGAACGACTTCAACAAATTCGGCCGCACCTTCCAGGTGATCGCACAAGGCGACGCGGCGTTCCGCGCCCGCTCCGAGCAGATCGAACAACTGAAAGTGCGCAACACCAAAGGTCAGATGATCCCACTCGGCTCTGTCGTCACGGTGAAGCAGACCTATGGCCCGGCGCGCGCCAACCGCTACAATGCCTATCGCTCCGCCGACATCAACGGCGCGGCCAAAGGTATCTCGACCGGCGAAGCGGAAGCGACAATGGAAGCGATCCTGAAGAAGAACCTGCCCAAAGGCATGACCTTCGAGTGGACCGAGCTGACCTATCAAAAGATCCTCGCTGGCAACACGGCGCTTTATGTCTTCCCCCTTTGCGTACTGCTCGTGTTCCTTGTGCTCAGTGCGCAGTATGAAAGCCTAAGCCTGCCGCTGGCGGTGATCCTCATCGTGCCGATGTGCCTGCTCTGCGCCATCTTCGGTGTGTGGATCATGCGTGGCGACAACAACATCTTCACGCAGATCGGGCTCATAGTCCTTGTGGGGCTGGCGTGTAAGAACGCGATCCTCATCGTGGAATTCGCCCGCGAGCTGGAATCGCAAGGCCGCACCATCGTCGAGGCTGCGATTGAAGCTAGCCAACTTCGCTTGCGCCCCATTCTTATGACCTCGTTCGCGTTCATCATGGGCGTGGTGCCGCTGGTGATCTCCACCGGCGCGGGTGCCGAAATGCGCCAGGCCATGGGCGTCGCGGTGTTCTCGGGCATGCTCGGCGTCACGTTCTTCGGGTTGCTCTTCACGCCCATCTTCTATGTAGTGATCCGCACAATGGCCCAACGTTGCAGTAAATACATCCCTCACCCCATTCAAGACAGCCAGTAACATGCGCACGCGTTCACTCCTTTTCAGTTTGCTGGCCTTCACCGCCCTCACCGGCTGCGATCTTTCGCCGGATTACAAAACGCCGAAGGTAGAAATTCCTGCTGCGTTCAAAGAAGCGCCACCGACGGATACCTCGCCCATCGCCGATGGGCAGTGGATCGCGGCCAACCCGGCGATGGCCGATGCGTTCGGCAAGGATGAATGGTGGAAAATATTCGGCGATGAAAAACTCAACGGCCTGATCGCCAGCGCCTACGAAGAAAGCCCCACGCTGAAAGCCGCGAAAGCGCGACTCAAGCAAGCGCGCGCCTTTACGCGTTCGGAAGAATCGCGCCTGTGGCCCGATATCACCTTGGGCGGCAATGCTGCTCGCCAAAAATACTCGGCGTCGAACCCGAACTTCCCGCCCGGCACGCCGGTGAAACCATTCAATCTTTACAGCGCTCAGGCTGGGATCGATTACGGGCTCGACCTGTTCGGTCGCGCTCGCAACCTTGGCGAGGCCGCCCGCGCCCGTGAAGTGGGTGCCGAAGAAACCTACCGCGCCGCGCGCATCGCCCTCGCCGCCGATGTAGCCGAGGCCTATTATCGCCTGCGCGGCTTGCGCGCTGAAGAAGCGGCCTTGACGCGCAACCTCGCCCTGCGCACGGAAACGGTGGGCATCACCGGCAAACGTTACGAAATCGGCGATGTGAGCGACCTTGAAGTCGCCCGCGCCGAAGGCGAAGAGGCCACGACCAAAGCCGAGCTGTTCGCTGTCGAGCAGCAACGCGCCATCGTGGAACATGCGCTGGCCATCCTTACCGGAAAACCTCCGGCGAACTTTGACATTACCACCAGCGAGATCGTCGACACGCCGCCCGCCATTCCGCAAGGCTTGCCATCGGCATTGCTCGAGCGTCGCCCCGATATCGTGCAAGCCGAGCGCGAGATGGCCGCCACCAATGCCGAGATCGGCTTTGCACGCGGTGCGTTCTTCCCTTCCATCGACATCGGCGCGAGCTTTGGTTA
>JBEIOT010000146.1:0-5326 GCA_040377415.1 Azospirillum sp.
ATCAGCCAGCCCAAACTCATCGGCGACCGCGATGTGTCGGGCTTCTCTGGCACGGTGAAAGCCAATGCCGAGGGCGCCGAGCTCGCCGGTAGCGTGAAGGTCGACGGCAGCAACGTGAACCTCGTGCTGAAAGACGGACCGGGCAGCAACGACACCACCGTCAGCGCGACCGGCACGCTGGCCACCGCGCAATTCAGCAAATTCGGCATTCCGCCCATCGAGCAACTGGGCGCAGGCACCATCGGGCTCGACGTGGCGCTGAAACTTGGTGCTGGGACGCAAACGCTGGAGCGCGGCGCCATTGACCTCACCAACGTTCCGGTCACACTGAAAGAAATTAGCTGGAGCAAACTGGCGGGCACCAAAGCCAGCCTGAACATCGCCCCGGGCAGCGTGGCCAACCAATACAGCGTGAAGCTGCAGGCGCCGGGCCTTAGCATCGGCAATGCCAGCGTCACCTTCACCCCGTCGATGGACGATGTGGTGGCGCTAAGCCTGCCGGCGGTGAAGACCGACAAGAACGATTTCTCGTTGAGCTACGCCAGCAAGCCGCAAGGCTACAGCATCACCGTCAAAGGTCAGGCGCTGGATATTTCCGACAGCTACGACGATGACAGCACCGGCAATGAACTTCCGCCGTCACAGAAGGACAAAGAGAAACTGGCCGAGAAACCGCTCGAGAACAGCATTCTTGCCGACTTCCCGGCCATCGACCTTAATATCGACCTCGCCAAATTCGTGATGGTGAAGGAATATCCCTTCACCAATTTGAAAGGCACCCTGCGTTGCGACAAAGCGCGCTGCTCTAGCGCCGATTTCAGCGGTAACACCGGCGATGGTGTGCTGAAGGCGACCATCGGCAGCGTCAATGGCGCGCGTCAGCTCATCGTCAGCAATAGCAACGCGGGTGCATTCCTGCGCGCGGTCGATATTTCGGATCGCGTCTATGGCGGCACGTTCAATTTCGATGGCACCTACGACGACACCAAAACGCCAGTACCGCTGCTGGCACGCGCCATGATCAGCAAGTTCAAACTCAAGAACTCCGAGATCCTCGCGCGCATCATTTCCATCGGCTCGCTATCGGGTCTGGCGAACGTGCTGACCGGCCAAGGCATCGACTTCGATCATTTTAAAGCGAACGTGGGCGCGCTGGCGGGTGTCATCAACATCACCAAAGGCCGCGCGCAAAGCAATGCGCTGGGCATCACGGTCGAAGGCTCGGTCGATACCAACGCCAGCCATTTGAATCTTAAAGGTGTGGTCGTGCCGGCCAACAGTCTTAACTCGCTGCTGGGCAAAATTCCCATCATCGGCGAAATTGCCGGTGGGGATGAAGGGCTCATTGCATTCAATTATTCCATCAAAGGACCGATGGCCGATCCCAGCGTATTCGTGAATCCGCTCTCAGGCCTCACGCCCGGCTTCCTGCGCGGCATCTTCACCGCGGGCGATAAGAAGGTCGACGCGGTGCCTGAATCCAAAGACGAAAAACCCACCGTACCCGCAAGCGAAGTGCCCGCCGCGCCGGTGCCATGGCCTAGCGAAAAGAGCAAACGCTCGACGGTCGGGAATTAGTTATTCAGCTTTGATTAGGACGTGGCGCTTTTTGCCAGCGGATAGCTTGATGTAGCCATCGGCGGTCATGTCGCTAAGGCCAATGCGCGCATCTTCCGTGGTCGATGCATCGTTCACCTTAATGCCATTGCCCTTGATGAGGCGGCGCGCTTCGCCATTGCTGGCAGCCAAGCCTGCCTGCACTACCAGCGCATAAACCGGCACGCCTGCTTCAAGCTCGGACTTCTTCACCATCACCACCGGTAAATTCTCGCTCACGCCGCTGCCGGCGAAGGTTTCGCGCGCGGTCGCTTGCGCTTTCTCGGCAGCATCGCGGCCATGCATCAGCGTGGTCGCTTCCGTCGCGAGGCGAATTTTTGCATCGTTGATCTGCGAACCCGGAAGTTTTTCCAGCTGCGCGATCTCTTCAAGCGAAAGCTCGGTGAACAATTTAAGGAACTTGCCCACGTCGGCATCTTCCGTATTGCGCCAGAACTGCCAGTAATCGTAAGGGCTCAGCATGTCAGCATTCAGCCACACGGCACCCGCGGCGGTCTTGCCCATCTTGGCGCCGCTAGCGGTGGTCACCAGATTCATCGTGGCGCCGAATACATCGGTCTGGCCCAAGCGGCGGTTCAGGTCCACGCCCTGAATGATGTTGCCCCATTGGTCCGAGCCGCCCATTTGCAGGCGCACGTTATGCGCCTTGTGCAGCTGCGCGAAATCATACGCCTGAAGGATCATATAGTTGAACTCAAGGAAGCTCAGCGGCTGCTCGCGCTCAAGGCGCAGGCGCACCGAATCCATCGTCAGCATGCGGTTCACACTGAAATGCGGCGCCACCTCGCGCAGCATGGTGATGTAATTCAGCCCATCGAGCCAATCGGCGTTGTTCACGTACATCGTGCTGTCGCCCATCAGGCGCTCGAACGCGGTGGCGATGCTTGTCTTGTTCGCCTCGATGGTTTCCGGGGTCAGCATCTGGCGCTGGGTGTCTTTGCCGCTCGGGTCGCCGATTTTGGTGGTACCGCCGCCGAAGAGTACTACTGGCGTGTGGCCGCATTTTTGGAACCAACGCAGCGCCATGGTCGGCAGCAAATGGCCCACATGCAGGCTGGGGCCGGTCAGGTCGTAACCCACATAGGCGCGCTGGCCGGGCGTCTTCAACAGCTCGCGCAGGCCTTCTTCGTCCGTGAACTGATGCACGAATCCGCGTTCTTTAAGAATTTGAATGAAGTCCATGGGCTCGGCGCTTGGTTGGGGTTGTCGCGGCGTTCATACCGTGCAAAATGCAGGTATGACAAGCCCTATTGAATTTCCCGCCCTTGTGATCGGCCTGATGAGCGGCACCTCGGCCGATGGTGTCGACGCCGCACTCATCCGCACCGACGGGCTCAATCACGTCGAGCCCATGATGGGCACGCACGTGCGCTATAGCGACGAATTGCGCCGCGATATCTTGGCGCTGATGAAGGGCAACGGCGACGCAGAAGCTGTCGCGCAGGCCCTGACTGAAGTGCACGCCCGCGCGGTCGAAGAGCTGATGGGTCAGGCGAACCTGCACCGCGACGATGTCGCGCTTATCGGCTTCCACGGCCAAACCACGAAGCATGAGCCTGAGAAGGGCAGCACCACGCAAATTGGCAACGCCCAGTGGCTGGCCGACAGAACGGGTATCCCCGTGGTGTTCGATTTCCGCAGCAACGATATGAAACATGGCGGGCAGGGCGCGCCGCTCGTGCCGCTTTACCACGCCGCGCTCGCCAGCGGTCTGGAAAAACCCGTGATGGTCGTGAATATCGGTGGCGTGGCGAATATTACGTGGATGGGGCTAGACGGTTCCATCGAAGCGATGGATTGCGGCCCCGGCAACGCCCTCATCGACGATTGGATGGGCACGCACACCGGCGCCCGCTGCGACACGAACGGACTGGCCGCTAAGCGCGGCATCACCAACGAAGCGGTGGTGAAGGACTTCCTGCGCAACGCCTTCTTCGTGCAGAACCGCGCCCGCTCGCTCGATCGCAATCATTTCAAGGTAAGCATGGTCGAAGGTATGAACATGGAAGATGGCGCGGCCACGCTCACCGCCATCACCGCCGCCGCCATCGGCTGGTCGGCACGTGCCATGCCCGAATTGCCCAAGCAACTGCTCATCACGGGCGGTGGCCGCCACAACCCCATCATGATGCGCATGATCGCCGAACGCAGCGCCATCCCCACCGCACCGGTCGAAAAAGTGAACTGGCAAGGCGATATGCTTGAAGCCGAAGCGTTTGGCTACTTAGCCGTGCGAAGCGTGCGCGGCCTACCGCTAAGCCTGCCCAGCACCACGGGTGTGCGCGAGCCCGTGAGCGGCGGCGTGTTGTTCAATCCAAGTAAATAACTAGCGGCAGCAGGTGCGCGGAGTCGTGCAATCCTCGTCGTCATCATCGTGGTGATGATGCGGTTGCTCGACCTGCGGTGCAGGCTGCGGTTTCGGCTCGTCTTTAGGGTCTTGCGCTATTGCGGCAGCTCTGCCGGCAATTGACGGCGCTTGCGGTCGGGGCGCAGACGCGGGCGGTTCTTGAATTCTTCCAGCTTGCGATGGATGAATTCTTCCGTCGTGTCGGTCAGCGAATCCATTTGCGTGCGGTAGTAGTGGTCGGCACCGGGGATCACTTTGTATTCCACGTTGGTACCTTTTTGCGCGCGCAATTTGTCGACCAGCGTGCTTACCGCGGGCTCGCTCACGATGTCGTCCTTATCACCCTGGGTGATGAGGCCCGAAGCGGGGCAGGGCGACAGGAAGCCGAAATCATACATGTTCGCTGGCGGCGAGATGGAGATGAAACCCTCGATCTCGGGGCGACGCATGAGCAATTGCAGCGAGATCCACGCGCCGAAGCTGAAACCGGCGATCCAGCACGAGCTGGCGTCGGGGTTCTGCAGCTGTACCCAGTCGAGCGCCGTGGCGGCATCGGTCATTTCACCGATACCATCGTCGAACTTGCCGACCGAGCGGCCAACGCCGCGGAAATTGAAACGCAGCACCGAAAAACCAGCGCGCGCGAAGCTGCTATACATGCGATACACGATCTTGTTGTTCATCGTGCCGCCGTAAAGCGGGTGCGGGTGCAGAACGACCGCGATCGGCGACTGTTTGTCGGGGTTATGGTGGTAACGGCCTTCGATGCGGCCTTCGGAGCCTTGGAAAATGACTTCAGGCATGGATATCCCTTGCGTTGCGGCGTGCGATTGGGTAGGGCGAATACCGCAAGAATCCAAGCGATACAAGAGCTTTTACAAAGACGTACACATGGCAAGCCTGAAAGCAGAGCTAAAGCATATCCTGACCCGTGACCCGGCGGCCCGCTCGGTGCTCGAGGTGGCGCTGTGCTATCCGGGCTTCCACGCCATGCTGGCTTACCGCGTGACCAACTACCTGTGGCGTAAGGATGTGAAGCTGCTGGCGCGCTTCATGTCGCAGCTGGCGCGCTTCTTTACCGCCATCGAAATTCATCCCGGCGCCACCATCGGCGACTTCTTCTTCATCGACCATGGATTTGGTGTCGTCATCGGCGAAACCGCCGTCATCGGCAACCGTGTTACCTTATACCATGACGTTACCCTCGGCGGCACCTCCATCACCGCGGGCAAACGCCACCCGACGCTGGAAGACGATGTGATCGTCGGCGCGGGCGCGCAACTGCTTGGGCCTATTACCATTGGTAAAGGTGCCCGCGTGGGCGCGAATGCGGTGGTGGTGCGCGATGTGGCGGCCGATGCG
>JBEIOT010000076.1:0-8692 GCA_040377415.1 Azospirillum sp.
GGCACCGCCCGCTGTACCAGCGCCTGCCCCCGCTGCTGCGGCCCCTGCCGCCCCAGAAGCGGTCGAGGAGGAGGAAGAGGAAGAAGAAGTCGGTGAAGCCGCGCAAGCGCAAGCCGCCGCCGATGCCGCAGGCGAAGCACCCGAGGCGACCGGCACCATCCCTGTTCCCCCGGCAAAAGAAGAAACCACCGAAGAAGTGCGCGACGCACCCGTCGCCGAAACCGCTAAACCCGTGGCCGCGCCCGGCACGCCCGAAGCGACGAATACAGCAACGACGCAAGCGCCCGCAGCCGATGCCGTCGCTGTGCCCGTCGCACCAGCCATCAAACGCCAATTCAATTTCCTTAACTTCAATAAATCCTTCATCCGCTACTATCCGCCGCGCATCCGCCAAAAACTCGCCATCATGGGGGCCGATGCTTACTTGCGCTCGGGCCAGCCTGAGAAATCCGTGATGGTCTACGAAACGCTCAACAGCGATGGCATCCTGCAAGGCGTGCAGCCCTATGCCGAATACATGCTTGGCACTATCGCAGCATCGAAGAAAAAAACCAAAGAAGCGCTCAAAATATGGGACCGCATGAGCCGCCAGCAGGAAGATCCCTACATCCGTGCGCGCGCCCGTTTCTCGGCCATCATGCTACGGCTTGATCGCGGCATGATCACCACGCCCGAAGCGGTCGAGCAGCTGGAGCGCCTGCGCATGAGCTAGCGCGGCGATGGCCTCGAACGTGAAATGCTGGAAACACTGGCCAAAATTTACCACGAAGAAAAGCAATACGACAACCAGCTGCGTGCGATGAAGTTCCTGCTGCAAAGCTTCCCCGGCGAGGTCGATACCCTCACGCTCGCGGGCGACATGAGCGAACTGTTCGAAGAACTTTTCTTGAACGGCTTGGCCGACGACATGCCGCCACTTAAATCGCTGGGCCTGTTCTATGAGTTCCGCGAGCTCACGCCCATCGGCGAAAAAGGCGACCTCATCATCCAAAAACTGGCCGACCGCTTGGCCAGCGTCGACCTGTTGGAGCGTGCCACACAACTGCTCGAGAACCAGGTGCGCTTCCGTGTCAGCGGCGAAGCGCGCGCCCGCGTTGGTGCCCGTCTCAGCCTGCTTTATCTTCTCAACAAAGAACCGCAGCGGGCGCTCGAGGTACTCGAGATCACTAACTACGGCGCCATGGACACCGACCTGAAACGCCAACGCACACAGCTCACTGCACAGGCATTGGCTGAGAATAAACGCCCCGAACAAGCGCTGTCCCTGCTGAATAGCGACATGAGTGAAGAAGGCGGCTTGCTGCGTCTCGATATTCTCTGGGGCATGCAGGATTGGCCCAACGTCATCAACGCCGCCGAGGATATCCTTGGCCGTCGCGCCAACCTAACCGAACCGCTCAGCCCACGCGAAACGCCGGTGCTGCTAAAGCTTTCCCTCGCCTATGCGTTCGAGGAAGACCCCACGCAACTGCGTTACCTGCGCGACTACTATATGGGGCTGGTGCCCGAGGGCCCCTACAAAGAAATTTTCGATTACCTGACGAATGACACCGCACCGCTGGATGCCGACGACTTCGCCTTGGTCGCCAAACAGATCAGTCGTACGGAAAGCTTCTTGGATACGTTCAAAACCAAAATTGCGCAGGGCCGCTTGAGTGAAGTGGCGAAAGAGCCGTCAGCAGCGGAAGCTACGGTTGCTCCTGCGCAAGCCCCCGCCGAACCAGAACCAGGCGCGCCAACGAACTAAAAGCTACTTCTTGGATTCTTCTTCAACGTGCGTGAAATCACCTTCGATGATGGTGATACGCTCCGGCTCATCCTCCTGCGCCACGCCGGGCGTGGGATTCAGGATGCCCTTGTCGGTGAGGAAATCACGCGCAAGGTAAATACCATAACCAATGATACCGATCGCGGCCAATCCCACGAACAAAATGCCGAGGATCCAGATAGCAAGCCCGAGGCCAATGATTGCAGCGATGGTAGAGAGAATACGATTCATAAAATCTATGTAGAGCGTTTCATTCCACTTTTCAACGATTGGCAGTGTGGGCTTAATATTAGGAGCACCTGCCGTGGGCGCAAACCGCAGCGTAGCAGCGCTACGTGAGGATTTGTGAACGCGGATGCGACGACATAGTCAGTCCGCAATGCCAATCGTCAGGTCCCGGCGCCGAAGGAGCGTACTAGAGAACCCGCCAGCATGTACCATCCATCGACCATCACAAAGAACACGATCTTGAACGGCAGTGAAATCACCACGGGCGGCAGCATCATCATACCCATCGCCATGAGGATGGACGCCACCACCATGTCGATGATGAGGAACGGAATGAAGATGAGGAAGCCGATCTCAAAAGCACGCTTCAGCTCGGAGATCATGAACGCCGGAATGAGCACCGTGAACGGCGTATCTTCCGGCTTATCGACTTTCGTTTCCTGCATATCCATGAACAAGCGCAGGTCTTTCTCGCGCACATGCTCCATCATGAAACCGTGGAATGGCGCAGCGGCACGCGGCAGCGCCTGCTCTTCGGTGATCTGCTCGGCCATCAGCGGTTTAATGCCGTCTTCGTAGGATTTCTGGAAGGTCGGCATCATCACGAACAGCGTGAGGAACAGTGCCAGACCGACGATCACTTGGTTCGGCGGGGTCTGTTGCGTACCCATCGCCATGCGCACGAAGCTAAGTACGATAACGATGCGCATAAAGCTGGTCATCATCATCAGGATGCTGGGCGCCAGGCTTAGCACCGTCATCAGCAAAATAAGCTGAACGATGCGACCCGTCGTGCTGCCGTTGCCATCGCCCGCGTCAAAATTGATGCTTTGCGCGTGCGCCAGTTCCGGCAGCGCCAATGCGCCGATCGCTAACAGGCCAAGCAACACGAAAGCAAATCTACGCATTGGGTTTCCCATCCAGTTTGTCGATCACGGTGACGGATTCACCGGCCAGTAAAATCACATACTCGCGCGCATCGGCACGCACCAGCACCAATTTCCGCTTAGGGTCGAGGTACACCGTGTCGACCACACCAAGACGGCCACTCGCCGCCGTCACACCACGCAGTTTCTTATCCAAGCCAAAGCGTTTGGCCAGCCACGCACACGCCCAAATAAGCGACAGCACCACCGCCAGCGAAAAGAAGAAGCGCGTGTATTCCATGCTCTCCATTATTTATTGTCCTTGAGATACGCGCGGCTCGCCTGGTGGCGCTTATTGGTTTGCTCCACCTCGGCTTTGATCTGCGCCTGCGTGGCGACCATTTTTTCCTGCAACGCGCCAAGGCGCGTGTGCAGCGTATCGAATTTCTCCGCGAACGGGCGGCCTTCATCCGGCGACAGCGTCAGCACGCGCGCACACAATGCATCCACCACCGCATCAAGCCCCGCAAGGTCGATCATGTTGCCTTCATCGAGCATCGTGTCGGCGGCGACAATATATTGCTCCAGCCCGTTGAGCACTTGCTCGGGCGTAGCGTTTTCATCGATCTTGGGAAGGTTCATGAGTTCCTCGCAGCCATAGCGCGTTGTTTGGCGGTCGCATTGGCGGCATACACATGCGCCAGGATTTCGGCAACCGCCGCGAATGCTTCCAGTGGAATGGGTGAGTCGACTTCGACCAGCGACAGGATCTCGACCAGCTCGGCATCCTGCCTCACCTTAATGCCGCGATCGAACGCGATCTGCATGATCTGCTCGGCGATGGAGCCCGAACCGCTAGCGACGACTTTGGGCGCTTCTTCTTTGCCGCGCTCATATTCAATCGCCACCGCCTTCGTGATGGCGGGTTTTTCAGGCTCAGGCCGCGGGGCTTCCTCGCGGATATCAATAGTGGGTGTATCGGCCATCAGGGTTTGTCCGGGCTGTCGAACTGGCTGAGGTCGAAATCGACCTCCATGAAGTCCACATCATCCCCGGAACCGGCTGCCGCGATATTCTCCGCGTGCACTTTATCGTAGATCTCTTTGCGCAATACGGTCGCTTCCGGCGGGAAGACGAACCCCAGTTTTACCGTTTTGCCCCGAACCTCGATAACGGTCAGCTCGATCGCGTTGTTGATCACGATGGCTTCCCCGACTTTGCGCGATAAATAGAGCATAACGACCTAACTGGTACGGTGGACCTACTGGTAGTGGCAGCTATAGCACAGTGCTAACCACTTGGCGAGCCCCAACATAAAGGGAACATAAAATTGTCATTGCAAACTAGGTCATTTTTGCCTATATTATAGACATACAGCGGGGTCCACCCGCGGCGCCCTCAAAAGCTAGGCAAGCCACCCGTAACGCGCCTTTGGCATCGACTTTGCATTACATACTGCAAAACGAAGTCAAAAACCGGAGCCTGGACCATGATGAACAACAATACACCGCTGATGCAGATGCTCAGCACCAACATGCGCTACACCACGCAGCGTCAGGGCGTACTTGCGCACAACATCGCCAATGCCGACACCCCCCAGTACCGCACGCAGGACCTGAAATCGCCCGATTTTGACAGCATGGTCTCCGGTAGCAGCAAAGGCCCCGAGTTCCGCGCCGCCAGCCAGATGCGCCTCACCAATAACAAACACATGATGGGCACCGTCGCCGGTACCAGTGGCTTCCGCGCTCAGGAGATCCGCGATGCGCAAGAGATCACCCCCGTAAAGAACAACGTGGTGCTCGAAGAAGAAATGGCAAAAATATCCGATACCGGTGCACAATTCCAGATCAGCAACTCGCTGATGAAGAAGTTCACCACCATGTATCGTAGCGCACTCGGTCAACGGTAGGAGCTAGACAATGGATCTGATGGACACCATGCACATCTCCGCCGCCGGTATGCGCGCGCAGTCGGAACGCCTCAAAATTGTATCGCAGAACATCGCCAACGCCGAAGCCGTGGGCACCACCGATGGCCGCGAAGCGCCCTACCGCCGCCAGACCATCAGCTTCAAGAACGCGCTCGACCGCGAATCCGGCGCTACTATGGTGAAAGTGAACAAGGTCGGCGTCGATCGCTCCGACTACGACAAACGCTACGACCCCGCGCATCCCTATGCCGACAACCAGGGCTATGTGCTGTACCCCAACGTGAATCCCATCATGGAAATGATGGACATGCGCGAGGCACGCCGCGGCTACGAGGCGAACCTCAACGTAATTGAATCGAGCAAATCCATGCTCACCCAAACCATCAGCCTGCTACGCTAACGAGAGGACTAACTCATGACCCCGGTGAATTTCAGCAACGCGGCCAATGCTTACAAAGACGCCCTGCGCGCCGCGCAGAACATTTTGGAAAAAACCACCCTGCCGGGCATGGAAGGCCCGCAGCAAGTTTCGGGTGGCTCAAGCTTCCTCGACATGCTGGCCGGCGGCCTGCAGGAAACGGCGGACCTCAGCCGCAAGAGCGAGAACGTCGCCATGAAGCAAATGGCCGGCAAAGCCGACATCGCCGATGTGGTGCTAGCCGTGAACAACGCCGAGACCGCGTTGAACACCGTGGTAGCCGTGCGCGACCGCGTCATCAACGCCTATCAGGACATCATCAAGATGCCGATCTAACGATAAACCGACCTCGAGGCCGTGTGCGTAGCGGCGATGGCCGCCGCGAGCCGCGAAGCGAGGGGGTTAGCGAAGCGAAGGGCGGCGGGACGCCCCCTTCTCGCGCGGTAGCGCGCACTAAAAGCTAGCTTTCGCCATTCGAATAAATAGAATCGGGCACAACAAGGGAGCGAAAGTGGATTCGGTCGAAGTCATCAACGTCGTGCGCGAGGGGATCTGGGTCCTCATCATCGTCAGTGCACCGCTGATGATCACCGCGCTGGTCGTCGGCCTTGCCGTATCGTTGGTGCAGGCGCTGACACAAATTCAGGAAATGACGCTCACCTTCGTACCGAAGATCCTCGCCATGCTCATCGTCATGATGATGGTACTGCCCTTCATGATGCAATCGCTGGAAGACTACACCCAGGAACTTTTCACACGCATCGCCGAAATCGAGTGATGCCATGAGCATCAATTTCCTCGACATGTTCCTGATGTCGCAGCTCAGCGCCATCGCCATGATCTTTTTCCGCGTCGGCGCCGCGCTCATGGTCATCCCAGGCTTTGGCGAGGTTTATGTTCCCGCCCGCATCCGCCTACTCTTCGCGCTCGTGCTCAGCATCCTGCTCATGCCGCTGCTGGGCCCGCGCATGCCCGCTTTGCCCAACAGTGGCTACGGTCTGGGCTTGGTTATTATCTCCGAAGTGGCGGTCGGCCTGTTCATGGGCCTCATCGCACGCACGGTACTATCGGCGCTTCACGTCGCGGGCAGCATCATCGCCGCGCAATCGTCCCTCGCCGTCGCCGCGCAGTTCGACCCCAGCTCGGGCCAGCAATCTCCGGTCATCTCGAATATCCTGTCACTGGCGGCCATCACCCTGTTCTTCACCACCAACATGCACCACCTCGTCATTGCTGCCGTGGTGCAAAGTTACGATGTCTTCAAAGCGGGCGATTTCATTCCCCTGCAAGACATGAACATGTTGCATGTGCGCATGCTGGCCGATGCATTCAATCTCGGCATCGCGCTCTCCGCACCCTTCATCGTCGTGTCACTCCTATTCTACCTCGCCGGTGGTCTCATGACGCGCCTGATGCCCAACTTCCAAGTCTTCTTCATCATGATGCCGCCACAGATCATGCTGGCTTTCTTCCTGCTGATGGCACTGACCGGCACCATCCTTGGCCTGTTCACCAACTACATGGAAGAACAGTACATGAACTTCATCGCAACGGAGTAAGTGATGGCTGAACCTTTCATGCTTGCACTCTGCGTAGCGGTGATGGCCGCCGCGAGCCGCCGCGCGAGGGGGGATAGCGAACACAGTTCGCGTAAGGGGGTGGTTCGCACCCCTTCACGCGCGACAGCGCGCACTGAATTATTCAGACAGGAGCGCAGCGATGTCTGAAGAAAGCGATGACTCCTCAAAGACCGAAGAACCAACCCACAAAAAGCTCGAGGACGCGCGCAAGAAGGGGCAGACATTCAGTTCGCGCGAGATCAACCACTTCTTCATGATGCTCGCACTGGCGGCATTCATCATGCTGTTGGCACCGGGGCTTGGCCGCGACATGATCGATACTCTCGGCCCCTTCATTACCGAACCCGACCTGATGAACATGGACGCCGCCGGTTTCATGGGCCTCATGCGCACGGTCACGATCAGCACCGTGCTCGCCCTCGCCCTGCTTTTCCTGGCCAGCATTATCGCCGCCATCGCGCCCGCCGTGGTGCAAAAGAAGTGGCTGTTCGCGGTCGAGTCCATCAAGCCAAAATTCAACAAGATCTCACCGCTAGCGGGCATGAAACGCCTGTTCGGCCTCAAGGCGCTCGTCGAATTCGGCAAGAACCTGCTCAAGGTCACCATCGTCGGCTACATCGCCGTTTATGCGATCATGCCCTACAAAGAAACGCTCTACGTGCTGCCCGCCCTGCCCAAGGCCGAAATGCTTTCCTTCACCCAGGAAATGGCCAACCGCATGCTGCTGGCAGTACTGTGCATGCTGTTCCTGCTCTCCATCGCCGATTACCTCTGGCAACGCTTCATGTTCATGAAACAGATGCGCATGACCAAGCAGGAGATCAAGGAAGAGTACAAACAGCAGGAAGGCGACCCGCACATCAAGGGTAAGCTGAAAGCCATCCGCCGCGAGAAAGCCAAGCAACGCATGATGGCCAACGTACCCAAGGCCGATGTCATCATCACCAACCCCACGCACTACGCCGTCGCCCTGCAATATGATTCTGCCAGCATGCAAGCCCCCAAACTTATTGCCAAAGGCACCGATGATGTAGCTGGCCGCATCCGCGAAATGGCAACAAAACATAAGATTCCCATCGTGCGCAACCCGCCACTGGCGCGCGTGCTCTACGACACGACCGACCTCGATGAAGACATCCCCATCGAACATTACCAGGCCGTCGCGAAGGTCATCGGCTACGTCTACAAGCTAAAAGGCAAAACACCGCAGAAACCGCCCACGCCCAAAGGCCCCGGCGGCAAACCCGCCATGACGGTGAATATGCCCCAAGCCAAGAAGAAATAACCCGCGCCGCCCGGCCCAATGCATAATTCACTTGGCAACAGCTCACTGCGCCGTAAGCTACCGGTCATGCGCTTCAACGAATCGACCTATCATAATCCCGCCGAGATGGATTTCGTCCCCCGCGAACGCCGTGGACAGATCACGCAACTCATCGCCGCTTTCCTTATCGCCCTCGTGCTCATCTTCGTGTTGGGCTTTGTGATGGCCAAAAGCCTGGGCGCCATTGGCGTCTTCGCGGCCATGGGCGTCATCACGGTGCTCTGCATCTTCGTGGTCATGCGCAAGCAGCAGAACCTCGATCTCGTGATGAATACCGAATACCAGAACATGCTTTTCTCTCAAGCAGTCGCGCTGGGCTCCAGCTTCTGCCTGTTCGCCCGCCGCGACGGCACGGTGGTCTATTCCAACGACGGCCTGCGCAAACTCTTCCCCGATATGTATCACGGCGAAAGCCACGCGCTCGACACCATCTTCGAGCGTGGCCAGGTCGGTCGCCCCGAGCGCGAGCGCGTCATGGCCGCAGTATACAGCGGCAAGGCCGAACGCGTGATCCTCACCATCACCAGCCACGACAACACCACGCAGGATTACATCATCACCATCGAGCCGCTGGA
>JBEIOT010000201.1:0-3240 GCA_040377415.1 Azospirillum sp.
CCTCGGTGTCACGTTACCGGTGATACGGCTTGCGCCGCCGCCCTACAGCAGTGGCGCGGCGCTGCTATCCGCGGTGAAATGGGTGCAGGAAGGGCGCATCCTGCCGTCGGATTGGCGACCCACCGTATAATATCCGCTGAAAACCTTGCGTTTTGGCCGTTTTCGCCCTAATTCCCGCCCATGATTGGAATTATTATCGTCACCCACGGGGCACTGGCGCGCGAGCTGATCGCCGTCGCCGAGCATGTGGTTGGCCAGCAAACCCAGACCGTACCGATCTGCATCGGCCCCGAAGATGATATCGACGCACGCCGCCAGGAGATCGTGGCGGCGGTCGAAAGCGTCAATACCGGCGCTGGCGTCGTCATCGTCACCGATATGTTCGGCGGCACGCCCAGCAACCTCGCTATCTCGGTGATGGTCCCAGGCTCCATTGAAGTGGTCGCGGGCGTCAACGTGCCCATGCTCATCAAGCTCATCAGCATTCGCAAAACCATGCCGCTGGTCGCCGCCATCAATGCTGCGCAGGACGCAGGCCGCAAATACATCAACGTCGCCAGCAACCTTCTCAAGAAGAACGCAGGGGTAGCCTAATGGAAACCACCACCGCCACTGCACGCATCTGCAACCGCAAAGGCCTGCACGCCCGGGCCGCGGCAAAAATGGTGAAGAC
The DNA here is from genome assembly GCA_040377415.1 of Azospirillum sp. Classification (GTDB taxonomy): domain Bacteria; phylum Pseudomonadota; class Alphaproteobacteria; order Rickettsiales; family UBA3002; genus QFOX01. The sequence goes on from JBEIOT010000201.1 coordinate 674, forward strand.
TGCCGGCGAGTTCGATGCGCGCGTGACAGTGCATCATGCTGGCCAGAGCGCGGGAGCCACCTCGATCCTAAGTCTGCTCATGCTCGCCGCCGAAATGGGCGTCGAGGTGAACCTGGATGCGGAAGGTCCGCAAGCCGAGCAAGCCATTGCCGCCATCAGCGACCTCATCGCCCGCAAATTCGACGAAACCGAATAAAAAACTAACACGTTGAAATTCCAGCATCGCGTTCCCTAACGCGCGGATGAGGGCGTTAACGACTCATGCACCGCTAAACTGGACTGCTGTAAAACGAACGGCTGCTGTGGCAACGCCGCCGCTGTTTTCCGAATTGTCAACGCCGTGCGCAAAAATATATTTTAAAAGTTGACTGCGGTTTTGCTTGCCTTATAAGGGCCGGTTTGCTTTTATTCAGCTGTCACCTAGGTACAAAAGATCAGCTCTAAACCTGACTTTGTTCATAGCTTGGAATGCAGGCATACGGCCCTTTGGCATTCCGTCATTTGATAATGAAGAAAAGGACAGCCAATGACCGTTCGTGCCCATCTTTCCATGCTTCAAGAAAAACACAGCAAACTCGAAAACCTTATCGGCGATGAGAATCATCGCCCCAGCCCCGATCTATCCATGCTGCAGACCCTGAAGAAACAGAAGCTGCTGCTGAAGGAAGAAATCGAACGACTACGCCCGCTTGGCCAACCGCAGCTTGACGCTGCATGACGCTAAGAGGCGGGGGATCCATGTAAGCGGGTGAGGGGAGCCTCACCACAACGCCGAAGGATCCCACCACATCCCGTCCCGAAAGGGGTCGCGGGTGAAAACCCTGAATGAAATAGGTCAGGGCTCAAAGCGAGGGACATACATGCCCCTCCATAATGAAACCCCGGCAACCGTTAGGTTCCGGGGTTTCTTTTATTCTGCAGTCCTCACTTATGGCGAAGTGCGCGCCTTACGCCGCTTCTTCCTCGTCGTAGCTGGTGTCCATGCCCAGCGCGCGCTTGTAGAGGTCGAGCATGTACTCGGCTTCGGTGCGGTCGCTGCTCTTCATTTTGCGCAGTTTTAGCACTTGGCGCATCGTCTTCACATCGAAGCCGTTGCTTTTGGCTTCCGAGAAAAGATCCGTTATATCGCTGCCGAGGCCTTTCTTTTCTTCTTCAAGGCGCTCGATGCGCTCGATGTAGCTTTTCAGTTTGGTGGATTCGATGCCGCCGGTCTGGACCATGGTGCTTACCCTTGATTGTTCATTGTTTTTTAATGCTGGCGCTTAAGTCGCGCCGCTTGTTGTTGATAAGTAATTCGCGCGGCCCGTGGCCGCAACTTGCCCCTTGCCATTGTCCACAGGCTGGGGATATAGTGCCCGACCTTAAGAGATTACTCAAACTCGTGGAAGGGGGTATTGTTGTGGTTGAAGTTGTAGTTCGCGATAATAACGTGGATCAGGCTTTGCGCGTGCTGAAAAAGAAGATGCAGCGCGAAGGCATCTACCGCGAGATGAAAATGCGTAAGCATTACGAAAAACCTTCCGAGAAACGCGTTCGTGAGAGCGGTGAAGCAGTTCGCCGTGCCCGTAAGCTGGCTCGCAAGAAATCCGAGATGAACGACTAGTCGTTCACTCGATACCGGATACGAAAAGGGCCGCTCTTGAAGCGGCCCTTTTTTATTTAGCGGCGTTGAAATTCCTGCCTTGCGTAGCGGCGATGGCCGCCGCGAGCCGCGTAGCGGGAAGGGTCAGCGAAGCGAAGGGATGGCTAATCCATTCAACGCGCGGCAGCGCGCACTTAATTTTACAGAGCCTTCAGCGCTTTCACCAATTCCTCGGTCGCCTTCTTGGCATCGCCGAACAGCATCATGGTGTTGTCGCGGTAGAACAGTTCGTTCTGCACTCCGGCATAACCTGCCGCCATCGAGCGCTTATTGAAGATGACATTGCGCGCATCGGCCACGTTGAGGATGGGCATGCCATAGATGGGCGATTTCGGGTCGGTCTTGGCCGCCGGGTTGGTCACGTCGTTGGCGCCAATGACATAGGCCACGTCCGTGGTGCTGAAATCATTGTTGATCTCTTCCAGCTCCACCACGCTCTCATACGGTACGTTGGCTTCCGCCAGCAGCACGTTCATGTGGCCGGGCATGCGGCCCGCCACGGGGTGAATCGCATAGCGCACCTTCACCCCACGGTGCTCCAATGCTTCCGCCATTTCACGCACCGCGTGCTGCGCCTGCGCCACCGCCATACCATAGCCCGGCACAATGATGACCGAATCCGCATTCGCCATGAGGAAGGCGGCATCTTCCGCTGCGCCCGATTTCACGGGGCGCTCGTCTTTGCCCGCGGCCGTATTGCCCCCCGTGGCTTCGCTACCGAACCCGCCGAGGATGACGTTGATGATCGAACGATTCATCGCCTTGCACATGATGTAGCTAAGGATGGCACCGCTCGCGCCGATGAGCGCACCCGCGATGATGAGCAGCGGGTTACCCAGCGTGAAGCCGATGCCTGCCGCCGCCCAGCCCGAGTAGCCCTTGCCCTGGCCGCGCTTGACCACGTAGACCTGCTTGGCCTGGTCGA
>JBEIOT010000220.1:0-2718 GCA_040377415.1 Azospirillum sp.
ACGGCTCTTAAACGCTTTAATTACCCTAACAACCAGTACGACTGCGGAGTGTGATCAGTAGGTCGGTGGTTAGTTCTGTCATGGCGATGTTGAATTCTTCAACGATATCGCCAAGGGCTTTGTTGCCCAACGGGCGACGGGTTTCCAGGGGCAAGGTCAGCACCGGGTGGCGGCTTTCCGCATTGACCAAATTGGCCGTCAGGCGAATGACCAGCTCTGCATCGCCAGCGCTGCGATCGATCTCGAAATTGCGCAGTTGTGATTCGAGGATCCACTTCGTTTTACTCGTCGAGTCATCCGTCAGCACGGTCTTGAAAAGCTGCGAACGTTCGAACGTATCCGCAAGGTAGAGCTGCACCATGCGCGCCGTCGGCGCGGTCCAGCGAACATCTCGGTAGAACGTCTGTTTGTTGCCATGATCGAGCACGGCGATGCGTTGGCTGTCCAGATGCGGGCTTGCCACGGGTTCATAGATCTTGATGGTCGAGCCGCTCTTGCAAGCCGCTACATCCGGCTGTGTGGCACGCAGGCCGTAAAGTGCTGGCGCAGACTTGCTACCTGCCCCGCAGCCAGTGAGCATGAGTACGAGTGCGATCGCTGTTAATGCGTGTTTCATGGAGCAGCGATTCCTTCTTCTTCAGGGGCAAAGATCAATGATGAGGGATTATCGCCGACCTTCTCGGTGACTTTGCTGATATCGCGCGACGCTTTGCGAAGATTGGTCATGGTACCGCTCATCTGCTCGGTCGATTCGATGATATTGCCCTTAGTGCTTTTGGCGACAGCATTAAGGTTACCGGTGAGCGCATTGAGATTGATCAGCGTGTTGCTGAAATTATCGACGTTCTCATCGGTCGCGATCTTGGCGAGCTGGTCCGCGAAATGCGATAGCTTATCGAGGATCTGCGGGAGTTGGTTCATCAGTGCGTTGATGCTGCTGGACTGCGAGGGAATGATCTGGATCTTACGGTCGGGGAATGCTTCTTCGAGATTCTGTGCGGAGGGCTCGCTGCCTGATAACTCCACGAACACTGTGCCCGTGATTCCTTGCAATTTCAGCCCTGCAACGGTGCCGACCTTCACAGGGGTATTGTGCCCGATATTGAGCGTTGTGCGGATCAGGCGCGGATCCTTTTTGTCGATGACGATATCGGTCACCTGCCCTACGCTCACGCCCCGGTATTTCACTGGGCTACCGACACTCAAGCCGCTGACGGATTCGGAGAAATACACGCGGTATTGGCGGCTATCGTCGATGCCATCGGACATCAGCCATGCGGCGAACACCGCCAACCCAAGGGTCAGCAGGATCATGTACAATCCAACGCGGAAATAATGGGGTTCGGTTTCCATGGATTACCCTGCCTGTTGCGCGGCACGGGCACGCGGCCCGTGGAAATAGTCATGAATCCATGGATGTTTGTTTTCCATGAGGTTCTCTAGTGTATCGACCGTAATCTTCTTATCCACCAGTACCGCAACCCGGTGACACAGCGCAAACAAAGAATCCAGATCGTGCGTGACCATGATGACGGTCACTCCGAGGCTTTGATTCAATGTTTTGATAAGCGTATCGAACGCATTGGCCGTTAAGGGATCGAGGCCGGCGGTCGGCTCGTCGAGGAACAGGATCTGCGGATCGAGCGCAAGGGCACGGGCCAGGCCGGCACGCTTCACCATGCCGCCGGAGAGTTCGGATGGCAGCTTGGCGCCTACTTCGGGTTTCAGCTCGACCAGCGCCAGCTTCATGGCAGCCAGTTGTTGCTGCAATGCCAGCGGCAACTTCGTATGCTCGCGCATGGGCAGCATAATGTTCTGCGCGACACTTAATGATGAGAACAGTGCACCCTGCTGGAATAACACGCCAAACAGCGAAGCAACGTCGCGCGAGGAAAGCGCGGCAAGCTTGCGACCCATCACCTCGATATCGCCCGCGGTGGGTCGATGCAGGCCAAGCATCGTCTTGAGCATGACCGATTTGCCGGAGCCGGAACCGCCAACGACCCCAAGCACCTCGCCCTTCATGACATCGAGATCGACGCCATCATGCACCGTCTGGCTACCGAATCGGTTGACGATGCCGCGCAGGCGCAAGATCGGCTCGGTGCTCATAACCCCACCTGTCCGAAGAAAATGGAGAAGAATGCATCAAGCACAAGCACGAGGAAAATGCCTTTGACGACGGCGGCCGTTGTTTCTGTGCCGATGCTTTCTGCGGAGCCACTGACACGCAAACCATGCATGCATCCGACGATGCCAATAACAAAAGCAAAGATCGGCGCTTTGATCATGCCAACGAGCAGATCATTGCCCGAAGCCGCTTCATGCAATCGATCGATGTATTGGGCCAAGCTAATGTCGATCAGCGAATGGCAGATGAGGAACCCGCCGATCAGGCCCATGATGTTGGCAAAGAAAGTGAGCAATGGCAGTGCGATCACGATGGCGATCAAACGCGGTATGACCAGCACATCAAAGGGGTCAAGCCCCGTTACCTGCAAGGCGTCGATCTCCTCACGTGCTTTCATCACGCCAATTTCTGCCGTGAATGCACTGCCGGTGCGGCCCGCCACCATGATGGCAGTAAGCAACACGCCCATTTCGCGCAAGATAGAAAGCGCGACCAAATTGACCGTGAACTGCGCACCACCGTAGGGCCGCAACTGTTCGACGCCCTGATAGGCCAGCACGATGGCGATGAGAAAAGCCATCAGGCCA
>JBEIOT010000224.1:0-2655 GCA_040377415.1 Azospirillum sp.
CATCAATCCCGAGATCGTCGATGAATCGCAAGACATCTCCATCTTCCAGGAAGGCTGCCTCTCCTTCCCCGACCAATATTCCGATGTCGAGCGCCCCGAAGCGGTGACCATCAAATACCTCGACGAAACGGGTGCTGAAAAAACCATGAAAGCCGACGGCATCATGGCGACCTGCATCCAGCACGAGATCGATCACACGAATGGCGTGGTGTTCGTCGATCATATCAGCAAGCTCAAGCGCGACATGATCCACAAAAAGCTAACCAAAGCGAAGAAGCTCGGCATGTTCAGCGAACTACCCGAACCCGTTCAACAGTAGTTCGTGCGCGCTTCGCGCGTGGAAGGGATTAGCCATCCCTTTGTCGCTTCGCTCCTTACCCTTCCCGCTTCGCGGCTCGCGCAGCAACGGCGCTACGCAGGCAGGAGTTGCTAATCCGTCCGTGATTCATTAAGCGTGAGGGATGAAAAAGCTCCTCCTACTTTCCCTTTTCATCGCGTCCACTGCGTTCGCGCAGAGCGACGGATCGATGCTTGTGGTGAATGGCGGCCAGGCGAAAGATACCCGCCCCGCTTCCGAGATCGAACATGAGCGCGTGCTTAACCAGTTCCCCGAATGGGCCGTCACCCGCGTCGGCGTCGCCACCGGCGGTTCCGATAAAGACGTTGTTGCGCCACCTGCAGCGCCCGTGTCGCCCGCGCCGCTTGGCGCGCAGTCCATTCCGCCAAGCCCACCTGCACCGTCTGCGCCTGCCGCTCCGGCGAACGCGGTCAACAAACTCTGGCCTGCCGACACGGTGCCCATCTTCATGCAGTCATGCGTTGGCTTCCAGCCCAAGCTGGTGGTGCCGTGCAACTGCGTCATCGGCAAGCTCATGCTGGCCATGCCGCACGATGAATTCCTCACCCTCACCGCGCAGAACAAGATCGAAGACGATATCCGCCTGAAGAACATTCGGGTGCAGTGCGCGGTCAAAGCCGCTTCGGAGCAATAATGCGCGTTATCTTCATGGGCACGCCCACTTTCGCCGTGCATACCCTGCAAGCCCTGATCGACGCACAGCACGAGATCGTTGCTGTTTACAGCCAGCCGCCGCGCCCTGCTGGTCGTGGCATGAAGCTCACCGCTTCGCCGGTGCAGGCTTTGGCCGAGAAACACAAAATTCCCGTGTTCACGCCCACCAGTCTGAAAGGCGCTGCCGAGCAAGAACAGTTCGCCGCGCACAAGGCCGATGTCGCGGTCGTCGTGGCGTATGGACTGCTGCTGCCGCAACCCATCCTTGATGCGCCCAAGTACGGCTGCGTGAACTTGCACCCATCGGACCTGCCACGCTGGCGCGGAGCCGCGCCGTTGCAGCGGACCATCCTTGCGGGCGACAAAACCACCGCCTGCTGCACCATGCAGATGGATGCGGGGCTCGATACCGGCGACGTACTCATCCGCCACCAGTTCGATGTGCCGGATGGCATGAGCTTTGGCGTGCTGCACGATGCGATGAGCAAGATCGGCGCGTCGCTCATCGTCGAAACGCTCGAGAAATTCCGTGATGGCGGCATGGTGCCGGTGAAGCAGCCCAAGGAGGGCGTCTACGCCGCCAAGATCACCAACGACGACCAGCAGCTCGATTTCACCATGCCCGCCGCGCGTGTGCGCCAGCATGTGCTGGGCCTATCGCCTGCGCCGGGTGCGGTCACCGCACTCAATGGCGAACGGGTGAAGGTCTATGGCGTTACTGTCGAAGCGGGTGATACCAGCAAGCCCGCAGGCACCTTGCTCGATGACAAGCTTCTGGTGAATTGCGGCCAGAGCGCGGTCCGCCTCATGCAGCTGCAGCGCCCCAATAAAGCAAAGCAGGATAGTTCCGCGTTTCTGCAAGGATTTCCGGTGGCTGCGGGAACCACCACCAACCTGCCAAAAAAATAGGCAAAACTACTTGGAAGGGCCGTAAAATTGTGGTAGTTTGCTGACCAATAGTTAAAAAAACGTAAAGGTCGGCAAAAATGTACGTATCTCAATGGCAAGTTACAATGAACGATGATGTAGTGCTGCTTAAGCAGCTGGATGATCTGAAAGACCAACACCGCCAACTCGATAAAGAAATCAACGAGTTAAGTGCTTCTGGTAGCTTCCAGGATGAAATGCAGATGGCCCGCCTGAAAAAGCGTAAGCTGCAGCTGCGCGACATGATCTCGACGCTGGAAGTCGACATCTACCCCGACCAACCGGCCTAGTTTTTGGCCTCCCCACAACCCGAATTACCTGCCGGCCTCGTGGTCGATGATGTGCAACAGGCGCAAGTATTGGTGCATGCGTTCGAGTCGTTCGCCATCAGCCAGGCCGATATCGACACGTTCGAGCAGGCCAACACCCTCGCGCGCGAGCTTCGCCATAACGAGCTCACCGTCGATGAGCGCAGTGCTAAATCGGATGCGTTGTTCGCTGCGCTGGGCACTATCTGGAAACTACTGCCACCCGAACAAGGTCCAGTCTTCCACAAAGCCTTCCAGCAGTACCACGACCTGATGCTGGTGTTCCCCACGGCCGAGACCGAGTTCCACACGCGCCAGTTCCATCCGAACCCCGATGCGGCCGAGCCCGGCCGCTCCAACTTCATCGCATCCATTCTGCGTGATGCGCCAAACTGCCCCGGTGTCGCG
>JBEIOT010000214.1:0-2827 GCA_040377415.1 Azospirillum sp.
CGATGCCGAGAATGCTCGCGGCCCACAGCAGCACAACACCGACACCCCATACATTGATCAGCGTGCCATTCGCGATCAAATAGGGCGTGGGGTACGAGATCGCGGTCATAAGCAGCACGATGGCGATGATCTGCAGTGCCGTTTTCCACTTGCCGCCGCTGCTAACGGGCAGCGCGATCTGTCGCAACGCCAGAAATTCACGCAAGCCAGCGATGAAGATCTCGCGACCTAGAATGATGCCGACCAGCAGGATGGGCAGCGGCGTATATTTCAGCAGGTAGAGTAGCACGATCGCGACCAGAAGTTTGTCGGCGATGGGATCGAGCATGGTGCCAAGCGGGCTCACCACATTCCATTTGCGTGCGAGATAACCATCAAGGAAATCCGTGGCGGAGGCGAGGCCGAAGATCCAGCCGATGAGTGCCTTCTCCTGAGGCAAAAAGGCGGCGACGAGCAGCATGGCCGGTGCGGCCAATACGCGAAGATAAGTGAGCAGGTTGGGGATGTTCTGTTTGTTCAGCATGCGTTGGTTGTAGCGCTAGCCGTGGAAGTAATCAAAGATAGTTTTTGCGACGGTCTTGCTGATGCCGGTCACGTTCTGCAGTTCGGTGATGGTGGCTTTCTCGACCCCCGAGCGTGAACCAAAATGCTGCAGCAGCGCGCGTTTGCGGCCCGCGCCGATGCCGGGAATATCATCAAGCGCACTTTGCGTGAGCGACTTACTGCGCTTGCGGCGATGGCCGCCGATGGCGAAGCGGTGCGCTTCGTCGCGCAGCCGCTGGATGTAATGCAACGTCGGGTCGTTCACCGGCAATTGCAGCGGATTGTGGCCGTTGCGGTGGAAGAACTCGCGCCCCGCATTGCGGTCCGGTCCTTTGCTGATGGCGACAACGGGTACATCGAGCAATTCCAATTCGGTCATCACTTCCGTGACGGCCGAAAGCTGGCCGGCGCCACCGTCGACCAGCACCAGCAATTTGCAATCCTTGGCAGTTAAGCCATCGGCCTTAAAGCCTTTAAAGCGGCGGCGGAATACTTCGCGCATCATGCCGTAATCGTCGCCGGGGGCGAGGGTGAGGTCCTTGATGTTGAAGGTGCGATAGGAACGTTTCTCGAACCCTTCCGGCGTGCCGACGATCATACCGCCGAGCGCGTTGGTGCCCATGATGTGCGAGTTGTCGTACACTTCGATGCGCTCGGGCATGTAATCGAGACCGAACAGTTGCTGCAGCTTTTTAAGCTGCTGGAGAACGGCGGTGGATTGTTGTTCTTCGCGCATCAATGCTGCCTGCGCGTTGGCCACGGCGTTGCTCATCAGCGCCAGCTTGTCGCCACGTTGGGGGGTGCGCACGGTAACGGTACTTTCGGCGCGGATCTTCAGCGCCTCTTGCAGCAGCTCGCGTTCGGCGGGTTCGATATTCACGAGAATTTCCGGTGGCGGCATGTGGCCCTGATAGAACTGACCGATGAAGGCGCTCATCACTTCGGCATCCGTCGCATCGACCTCGGCGCGGGGATGGAAGGTCTGGTTGCCAAAATGCGAGCCTTGGCGGAAGAAGAACACCTGCACCACATTGCGCACGCCACGGCGTGCCAGTGCGATCACGTCGGCATCGTGCAATCCGGCAGCGCGCATCGCGCCTTCTTGCTGCACGGCGGTCACCGCGCGGATCTGGTCGCGCAGGGCGGCCGCGCTTTCAAAATCCTGCGCGTCGCTGGCCTTTTGCATTTCCTGTGATAGCCGGTCCTGCAACTCACGGTGCTGGCCTTTAAGGAATCCACGCGCCCAGTCGATCTGCGCGTTGTAATCTTCGGGCGTAATGTATTTCACGCATGGCGCGCTGCAGCGCTTGATCTGGTATTGCAGGCACGGGCGCGTGCGGTTCTTGAACACCGTATCGGCACAGGGGCGCAGCAGGAATATTTTCTGCAGCAGCACCATGGTCTGGTTCAGCGCGCCAACGCTGGCGAATGGGCCGAAATATTCACCGGCAATGCTGTGCGCCCCGCGATGTTTCTGGATGCGCGGATACTCGCCGGCGGTGAACAGCAGGTAGGGAAATGATTTATCGTCCTTCAGCAGGATATTGTAGCGCGGGCGGAAACGTTTCACCTGCGCGGCTTCGAGCAGCAGCGCCTCGGCTTCTGATCCGGTGGAGATGACCTCCACGCGCACCACTTGGTTCACCATCGCCAGCGTGCGACTGTTATGGTTGCCGATATTGGCATAGCTGCCCACGCGGTTGACGAGGTTCTTGGCCTTGCCGACATAGACCACGTCACCCGCCTGATTCATCATGCGGTAGATGCCGGGCGTGTTGGGAATGGTTTTGCACGCGACGCGGATCGCCTCCGCCCCGATGAGGGTGGGCACGCTGGGCGAGGGTGTCTGGGTCTCGTTAACGAAGCTCATGGGTCCAATGATATGGGGCAAAAATGAAGACATTACAGGAGGGCCGCGCAGCTATCCACGGAATCTGTGGATAAGCCTGAGTGTATCTATGCGCCGTTTACATAAAGGCCCAATAAATACGGCATGTGGTTAAGTTTGCTTAAAAAAGCAGCACGCCAATAAGCCACTGGAATGCGTGTATTTAACCTTGGCCAAAACAACACAGTGCGTAAATGCCACGATGATCGCCGCCAAGCGTTACCGCGCGTTAATCATGTAGATAACCAAACGCTAAGGGTTGGCGCGGTGGCTCTGTAAATGCGCGCCGTTGGCCAGATTCAGCACCTGACCGGTGACGCCCTCGGCGCCGAGCAAATAGGCCAGCGCGGCGCAAACCTCATCGACTTCGCCGGTGCGTTTGAGCGGTGCGCGATC
>JBEIOT010000255.1:0-1777 GCA_040377415.1 Azospirillum sp.
CAGATCCTCAACCCTGCCACGTATCAAACGTTCCAAAAACTTGCCCACGCAGGCATGTCCGATCCCGAGTTCAGGACGCGCTGAACGTGGCCCGTTAGCCCCGCCCCACAAGAAAATAACGTTTACTCCACAGCGGTGGCCTTATTTCTAGGTTGCACTGCACCTTTGTGCTAAATAGTGCCCATGACATTGATCGCCACCACAATGATCACCTTAACCATTTGTTCAGCCTTACTTGCTACGCTGAACCTTCGCCCGGCCCCTGCGCATGCACGCCGTATCCGGTAACTAAGTAGGTTCCATGCCCCCGATTTTTGAAAACGCTGGTCTTTATTCCTTTAAGGAAATGTCGAGTGCCTCAATGGCGCCGATGCGCATCATGGCGAACATGACCAAGCAGATGTTCTCCAACCCCATGCACCCCATGGCCTACACGTCGATGGGTCGCCATTTCGCCGCCGCTGGCGAGCTGGTCGAGCGCATCACGCAAAGCTATCCCAAGCCCGATTTCGGCCTGAAGCACACCACCATCGACGGAAAAGGCGTGGATGTATGGGAAGAAGTCGTGCTCGAGAAGCCCTTCTGCAAACTGCGCCGCTTCAAGCGCTCGGGTAAGCACAAACAAGAAAAACTGCTCATCGTTGCCCCCATGTCGGGCCACCACGCCACGCTGCTGCGCGGTACAGTCGAGGCGATGCTACCGCATCACGATGTTTACATCACCGACTGGCTGGATGCGCGCGACGTGCCGCTCTACAAAGGCACGTTCGACCTCAACAGCTACATCGATTACGTCATCGAATTCATCCGCTTCATCGGCGAAGACGTGCATACCATGGCGGTATGCCAACCGTCGGTGCCGCTGATGGCGGCTGTGGCCATCATGAACGAGAACAAAGATCCCTGCGCGCCCAAGACCATGACGCTGATGGGCGGACCGGTCGATACGCGCAAAGCGCCGACCAAGGTGAACGAGTTCGCCAAGCAGCATTCACTGGAGTGGTACGAGCAGAACGTCATTACCCGCGTGCCGCTGAATTATGGTGGCTTCATGCGTCGGGTGTATCCGGGCTTCCTGCAACTTGCTGGATTCATGAGCATGAATTTCGAGCGCCATGCCGATGCGCATATCAACCTGTTCCGTCACATCACGCAGGGCGATGGTGAATCCGCCACCGCGCACCGCACGTTCTACAACGAATATCTGTCGGTGGCCGACTTGAGCGCCGAGTTCTACTTGCAGACCATCGAGGAAGTGTTCCAAAAGCATTCGCTGCCCGATGGCAAACTGTTCCACCACGATCAACGTGTGGACCCCAAGGCCATCACCAAAACGGCCATCCTCTGCATCGAGGGCGAGCTGGACGATATTTCCGGCGTGGGCCAAACCCGCGCGGCACTGGAAGTGACCACTAAGCTACCGGATGCCAAGAAGAAATACATGATGGCCGCCGGCGTGGGCCATTACGGCATCTTCAACGGCCGCAAATACCGCGAGATGATCCGTCCGGTCATCACCAACTGGATTAAGAAGAACGCCTAGTTTATACTTCAAGGCATGAATCGCGGCTTCTCACTCGTCGAGCTTTCCATTGTGCTGGTCATCCTTGGCCTACTCACCGGAGGTATCCTGGCCGGGCAATCCCTTATTCGTGCGGCAGAGTTGCGCGCCATTTCTACCGAGCTTGGTCGTTACGCCACTGCCAGCATGGCGTTTCGCGACAAGTATTTCGCCTTGCCGGGCGACATGAACAACGCCACCAGCTTCTGGGGTAAG
>JBEIOT010000249.1:0-1951 GCA_040377415.1 Azospirillum sp.
CGATGGCCATGACGTCCGTGCCGTCCATGAGCGGCGCAACCACTGGCAAGATGAACGACCATCTCGGCCAAATGGCACGCACGCGCGGCACGGTGGTGCGCACTTACAAAAGCCGCACCATGCACTACATCAACTTCCGCGAAGACTGGAAAGTCGATTTCTCGCTACGCATCCCACGCAAATTCTGGCGTGCCTTCGGCAATGATTTTGAAGTGGCCGACGGCACCTGTGTCGAAGCGCGCGGATACGTATTCATGGATAACGGGCCGATGATCGAAATCACACGGCCTGAACAACTGGAGATTCTCGATGCAAACGCGTGCAGAGGGTAAGACCCTCGATTACATCACCCGCACTTTCGTAACGGAGCCCGACTACATCGCCACCATGCGCGCCGAGGGCGAACGCCGTCGCGCGGGCATGCAAGTGTCGAGCTACGAAGGTGCATTGCTGGCATGGGTGGTGAGCATCAGCGGTGCAAAGCGCATCCTCGAGATCGGCACGTTCATGGGGTATTCGACCCTATGGATGGCAAGTGCGCTGCCTAAAAACGGCCACATTACTTCGCTGGAGTTTGATACCGATCATGCCCATCAGGCGCGCGAACATGTGAAGCATTCCCCTCATCAACACCAGGTCGAAGTGGTGCATACCGACGCGCTGGTATGGCTGGAGAAATACCACGGTGAGAAGTTCGACCTCATCTTCATCGATGCCGACAAACGCAATTATTTTAATTACCTGAATGCGGGCGTGAAGCTGCTGAACCCACGCGGTTGGGTGGTGGGCGATAACACATTGTTATTCGGCGCGCTGAGCGGCGAGAACCCCGAAGGCGCGCGCGACGAAGCCAAAGCCGCGATGTTCCAATTCAACGATGCATTGGCCGATGGCACACGGTTCGATGGCATGTTGCTGCCAACGCCCGAAGGGCTCACCGTGGCACGCTTAAAAGACTAAGCAGCCTTTACTTCTTGCTCAATTTTCCAGCCGCCGCCGGGCTGCTGCTTCACATATTGCAGGCTGTAGCCTTTGTCTTTGTAGGCGCTCCAACGCGTGCGTGCGTTGGCCACAGCGGTTTCATCGCTACCATCGAACACATCGAGCACTTTGGTGAAGCTGGATAGCGACTCTGGCGACGAACCATCAAGAACGCACAAGATATCCGCGCCATTGGGATTAGCATCCGTCAGGCTTAGCAGAATCGGCTGCTGCTCCGGGAACGCTTCACGCGGTGTGCCGTGCGGCAGGAAGCCATTGGGATTGCTGTTCCACAGCGCGTCGCTCATGCTTTTGAGTGCTGCGTCGTTATCGAACAGCATCACCGCTTTGCTGCCGGTGGCCAGTACCTTCTCCATCAGCTTGGGCACCGCGCGCTCACGCGAGGTGGAAAGCAGATGGTAGAATTGCACCGTCGTAGCCACGACTATTTCTTACCTTCGTAGTTGGCAGCGATCCAGTTGTTGAGCAGACGCACGCCCCAGCCCACGGCACCGCGTGGGCAAATGGCGGTGGCTTTCTTGCTCCACGTCACACCGGCGATGTCCAGATGCGCCCACGGCGTCTCGTTCTGGATGAAGCGCTGCAAGAATTGCGCAGCCGTGGTGGAGCCTGCTTCACGACCATCCGAAATATTCTTCATGTCGGCGATGTCGCAATTGATCATCACGTCGTATTCATCGCCCATCGGCATGCGCCACAATTTCTCGCCGGTGGCATCGCCCGCCGCCGAAAGCTGCGCCGAGATCTTGTCGTTATTGCTGAACAGGCCCGCCTTGTGCGAACCCAGCGAAATGATGATCGCGCCGGTGAGGGTAGCGAGATCCACAATCGCACTCGGCTTGAAACGGTCCTGCGTGTACCACAGCGCGTCAGCCAGCACGAGGCGGCCTTCAGCGTCGGTGTTGAGCACTTCGATGGTCTGGCCGCTCATGCTGGTCACCACATCGCC
>JBEIOT010000038.1:0-11429 GCA_040377415.1 Azospirillum sp.
CATCGAGAACATCCAGCGTGCGGACCTCAACCCCATCGAAGAAGCGACGGGCTACCGCCAGCTGATGGATGAGTTCAAATACACGCAGGAAAAACTGGCGAGCGTGGTGGGCAAAAGCCGCAGCCACATCGCGAATCTTCTGCGCCTGCTGGACCTGCCCGAGAGCATCAAGAAACTGGTCGATGGCGGCAAGCTGTCGATGGGCCATGCGCGTGCACTGGTCGGCGCGAATGATGCCGAAGCCATTGCCAAGCGCATCGTGGCCGAAAGCCTCAATGTGCGTCAGGCCGAAATTCTCGCCAGCGGCGGCTCGCTGGATGCCGCGGCACCCACGACCAGCAAAGGCGGCAAAGCAAACGCCGGCGGCACGCAAAATAGCAAAGAATCCAATAAGACCGATGAGGTGCGCGAGATCGAGAACATGCTTGCCGACAATCTCGGCCTGAAGGTCAGCATCAGCACGCGCGGATCGCAAGCGGGCGAGGTGAGCATCAGCTACGATTCACTCAGCCAGCTCGATGAAATTTTGCGTCGCCTCGGCGGCACGATGTACTAGCGAACGCTAGAACGCCTGCACGAAATACATCGAACACAGATTTGTTGTATTACTAAGATTATACTGACCGGCAGTGTCGCTTAGCGTTGCCGATGTCGTGCAAGTATTGGCTGCGCCCCAATGGGGCATCACCTTGCCGGTGGCAGGGCGCCCATCATCCATTTTGGTGTCGATGTTCCACGCTTCTTCGGCCTTTAATACTTCATTGAGCGGATTATTGCCGGCGTTGCGCGTGCCAAAGGTAAAGTAATTCCCATACATTCCCGCCGCCAAACTGGTGCCGCAGAAAAAACATAACGTCGATCCGGGGTTCGAAGCGCCAACACCCCAGCCAGCATTGCTCAATTTGCTCCGCGGAGCATTGGTGCCGATCTCGACATCGCTACCGGCGACAGCGCCTGCAATACCCGTATAGGTGCCCTCGATAAGCCCAGCCTGTGCCAGCTGACGCCAGAATTGGTGCATCTCGTTCGCGGTGCCGGCGGCGTTCGCGTTCGTCCAAAGTACCGCACCATTGCCATCGCCGTCACACACGCCGGTGGCCGTATTTACCGCCGTCGCACTATTCGTCGTGCAGCTCGCATTATTGACCAGTCGTCCCCAAAAGCGCGTTGCGTCTCGGAAGTCGCCGGGAACAGCGAAATACTTGTCGCGAAAGGTTTGCGCAGCGGTCGTAAAACGTGCCGCTTCGGTGCTGACGCTACGCAGCTCGGCGGCGCGGATGAGGGATTGCCCGGCAAGGATGCCACCCGTGAGCAAGCCCAGGATGACCAGTACGATGGAAAGCTCGACGAGGGAGAAGCCGTGTTTCATATGCGTGATTTTAGCAGATGCGCCGGGAAAGGCTAGGCAGCTTTGCGGCCTTGAGTAGGTAGCGCTGCAATTTGCATCAGACCGTGGCCCAAACGTGCTTCGATCTGATCGCTGAAACGTTTGGAATCCAGCTCCAGCAATTGCAGCATGGCGAGTGCGTCGGCACAGAGTGGGGCGGGCCAACGCGCGGCGGCTTGCTTCATGGCGGGCTTGGCTTTGAAGAACACACGCAGCGATTCTAAAATGGCGTCGATGCTCTGGCCCTGCGCGCGGCGCTGCGCAATTTCTTCCAGCCGCGCGAAATAACGCATGAGGGAACGCACGATGACCACGCCCACATGTCCCTCGGCCAGCAGGCGATCCGACAAGCGGCACAGCACGGCGACATTGCCCATAGCGATGGCGTGGGTGAGGTCGTCCATCGAGCGGTCGTTGTTCTCGCCGACGGCGAGTGTGGCATCGTCGAGCGTGACTTCTTCAGCTTCATCGCCGACATAGAGCGACAACTTTTCCAGCTCGTTGAGAATGATCTGGCGGTCGCCGGATAACTGCGTGGCGAGGTAACGAATGACATCGGCATTGGCGCGCAATCCGTAACCGCGCAACGTGTCGCGGATGACGGCCTCGAGGTTCATGCCCTCGTCTTTGTAGCAGGGCACGCAGCCGATATCGGAAGCCTTTTCGGCGAACGTGCGCAGCTTGCTTTTGCTGAGTGACTCGCTGGAATAGAGGATGAGGAAATTGTTCGGCGCACGCTTGGCGAGTGCTTCTTCGATGGCAGGCAAATGTTTGTCTTCCACATCGCGCAATTGGATGACACGGCGATCGGCCATCAGGCTCATCGCGGCGAGTTCATCGGCGAGAATGGCGGCGTCATCTTCGACCTGATCGGCCGAGAATTCGGTGGTGGCCATGGCATCGGCATTCGGCCCAAGCCAACCTTCGGCAAGCAGGGCCACGCGCTGGCGCACTTGCCCGGCATCGGTGCCATAGATCAGTGCGCCTGCTGCTTTGCCCGGGGCGCGCAAGAACGCTTCAGCTTCGCGCGCGGCGAGCTTCACTGGGTGTCTCCCGTATTGAGTCCCGCCATCAGATTGGCCAGACGCAGTTTGTAATCCTGCCCCAGCTCGACGATGCCACGCTTGCGCGCGTCCTCTTCCGACACATACGTCGCGTAATCGGCAGACTCGGAAATATTGTAGCTTGAGGTGCGATTCAGGCGGCCGGATTTCACCACCTTGCGATCGACATTGCGCGTCAGCTGGTAGGCGCTGGTGAACATCACATCGCCACGGCCTGCCGTACCGTCGGGATTGATGAACAGGTACACGTCCTGTTCGGTAAGCGTGATGGAGAGCGTGTAGAGTTTTTCCGCGCGCTGGTAGTCGGGGTTCACGCCGTGCTCGATCTCGGCTTTGAGCAGCTGGCCCAGGCGCGTGTTGTTCACCACCACCTGCACCGACGCCATGCCATTCACTTGCTCGGCCTGATAGTCGCGCCCGTGCACGGGGCGGAAACCGCAAGCGGCGAGGGCGAGGAGGGCGGCGAAGAGGAGGGCGCGTGTCATGGCGGCAGGTTTAGCGGATTCGCGGCGTGGCCCCAAGAAAAAACGGCGAGGAATTCACCGGCGACGCACGCGCTGCACGCCCCATGCGCCCAGCAGCACGGGCAGCGCGTAAATGAACATGAACACACCGCCAAGCGGGTTCAGGTCCTGAAAGCCGGTTTTGAGAGCGGCACCGGCAAGCGCACCGATGGCAGCGGCGCAGTAGATATCGCGCGGCGGCGCCGGGAAGACGAGCTGCACCAGCCCGCCAAGCGCAAGCATGCACAGCAGGTAACGCGTGGCATCGCCATCCCATGCCTCGGTGTGCCCAAAGAGCTCACGTCCGAAATGCCAGAGCAGGAATGCGGCCAGCGCGGAAACGATAATGGCGCGCCAGGCGAGCGACACCGGCTTCATGCGGCGACGATGTTGACGATGCGGTTGGGCACGACCACCACTTTTTTGACCGATTTGCCCTCGATCGCACTCACCACGCTGGGGTTACCCATGGCAGCGGCTTCTGCCTGCTCCTTGGGCAGATCCTTGGCCAGGGTGAGGGTGGCACGTAGCTTACCGTTCACTTGCACGGCCACGGTCACGGTCTCGTCTTCCAGCAACGCGGGGTCGGCCTTGGGCCAGGCGCGCGTGGCGACGAGATCTTTGTGACCCAGCTCGCTCCACAGCTGCTCGGCGATATGCGGCAGGAACGGGGCGACGAGATGGATGACCGCAGTGACCGCTTCGGCGAACGACGCATCGGGTTTGGATCTCTCCAACGCGTTGGTCAGCTCGCGAATACGCGCGACGGCTTTGTTGAAATGGAAGTTCTCGATGTCTTTGGTCACGGCATCGATGGTCTTGTGCGTTTGTTTGCGAATGGCATCGCTGCCATTGGCCGCGGGTGCATTCTTGATGGCATCGGCATGCTCGCCCACCAAACGATACAAACGCTGCAGATAACGCCATGCACCATCGATGCCGGAATCGGTCCACTCCAGGTCACGGTCCGGCGGTGAATCGCTGAGCATGAACAGGCGCGCCGAATCGGCGCCATAGGCGTCGATCATCGCGCGCGGGTCGATGGTGTTCTTCTTCGACTTACTCATCTTCTCCGAGCGGCCCATGGTCACCGGCGAGCCATCGCTCATCAGTGTCCAGTTGCCGGCGTCGTCTTTGTTCGTGTCGGCGGGATAGACCCAGTCGCCCTTGCTATCTTTGAAGGTGGCGTGGCCGATCATGCCTTGCGTCATCAGGCCTGCGAATGGCTCCTCGACATCAAGGATGCCGCAATCTTTCAGCGCGCGCGTGAAGAAGCGCGAATAGAGCAAGTGCAATACTGCGTGCTCGATACCGCCAATATATTGCTTCACCGGCAGCCAGCGCTTGGCTTCCTCGCGCACGATGCCGTTAGCACCGCCACCACTTGCATAGGCGGCAAAATACCAGCTCGATTCGAAGAACGTATCGAACGTATCGGTCTCGCGCTTCGCAGGCTTTTTGCAGGTCGGGCAATCGACGTTCTTCCATGTGGGATGATGCTCGAGCGGATTGCCGGGTTTGTCGAACGTGACATCTTTCGGCAGCGTCACCGGCAGCTGATCTTCCGGCACGGGCACGATGCCGCACGCGTCGCAATGGATGATGGGAATGGGGCAACCCCAGTAGCGCTGGCGGCTGATACCCCAATCGCGCAAACGGTAATTCACCTTGCGCGAACCGATGCCCATTTTCTCGACTTCACCGATGGCTTTCTCTTTCGCATCGGCGACGGAAAGACCGTCGAACAGCTCTGAGAACATCAATGGTCCATCTTCTGTGTAAGCTTCGGGGAACAGCCTACCAAGTTCTTGTTGTGGGAGATTCTCCGTTGAAATGGCTTCGCGTTGTGCCTTTTCATGAACTTTGGCCAAGAATTCTGCGTTAGGGAGAACTACTGGTAAAATAGGCAGCGCGTATTTGGTGGCGAAATCGAAATCGCGCTGGTCGTGCGCGGGGCAGCCGAACACGGCGCCGGTGCCGTAACCCATCAGCACGAAGTTGGCGATGTAGAGCGGGTGCTCGGAGCGGGTGAAGGGATTCACGACTTTGAGGCCAGTATCGAAACCCTTCTTCTCGGCTTTTTCGATGGCTTCTTCGGACGTGCCGAGCGCGCTGCATTCCTTGATGAACGCGGCGGCTTCGGGAGATTTCTTTTCCAGCTCTTTCGAGAGCGGATGCTCCGGCGCGATGGCGACGAAGCTCATGCCGTAGAACGTGTCGGGGCGCGTCGTATAGACTTCGATGCTGCCGCCATTGCTTAACTTCAGGTTCACGAGCGCACCGGAGGATTTGCCGATCCACTTCTCCTGCATGATGCGCACTTTGTCGGGCCACGCGCTGAGCGCGGTCAATCCTTGAAGAAGGTCTTCAGCATAATCCGTAATTTTCAGCGCCCATTGATTGAGCGTGCGGCGCTCGACCAGCGCACCACTGCGCCAGCCTTTGCCGTCGATGACCTGTTCGTTGGCGAGCACGGTGTTGTCGATGGGATCCCAGTTCACCACGGCTTCTTTGCGATACGCGATGCCGCGCTTCAAGAACTCGAGGAAGAATTTCTGCTCGTGCTGATAATAGTCCGGCGTGCAGGTGATGACTTCGCGCGACCAGTCGTAGCTTAAGCCGATGGCTTTCAGCTGCTCGCGCATGGCGGCGATGTTCTGCAGCGTCCAGTCGCCCGGGTGCACGTTGCGTTGGATGGCGGCGTTCTCGGCGGGCAGGCCGAACGCGTCCCACCCCATGGGGTACAGCACGTTGTAGCCCTGCGCACGGCGGAAGCGCGCAATGACATCGCCCAGCGTGTAGTTGCGCACGTGACCCATGTGCAAATTGCCGCTGGGATAGGGGAACATCTCGAGCACGAAGTAATCGGGCTTGCCGTTGGGCGCGGGTGTATCGAATACGCGTGCGGCGTTCCACGCGGCCTGCCACTTGGCTTCCGCCTCGCGGGCGTTGTAACGTTGGGTCGGTGAGGCCATGGGACTAGTAGCCGAGCTGCGTCACGCGCATTTGGCGGGCGCGCGTCAGCACGGTATCCTCGAGCTTGCGGCCCATGGATGCGTCAACGGCCGCGTCTTCCCACTGGTTCGCTTTATTGCGCACCTGGCGGAACACGGTGATCTTGAGCGACGAGGCGCGCAGGTTGCGGTCGAGAATGAGCGCATTGACCTTGTAGCGCTCGCCCCGTGCCTCGGGATCTTCATACCAGTCGGTAGTGATGACGCCGCCGAACGGATCGGGGCTGGAAAGCGGCAGGAAGGCCAGCGTATCGAGCGTGGCGCGCCACAGGAAGCTGTTCACGCCCAGCGGATTGTTGCCGCCAGTGCCGTTCTCGTCGCTGGCGCCGCCAAGCGTTAGCATGCCCTCGTCGCCACCCAGTTTGCCCAGACGCTTACGCTGACGGTCGATATCGGCCTGCGGATAGGCTTCGTCGCCCGGGGTGATGATGTCGTTGGTTTTGCTGATCTCGTCGCACGCGGCGAGGAAAAGCGGGCTGAGCAGTGCGGTAAGGATGAGAAGGCGTTTCATGGGGCTCTCTTGTTTTGAGCCGCCAAAATAGCGAGCGCGCGAGGATTTGCAACTCCCGTCTCGTCATCCTGCGAGGCAAAGCCTGCGCAGGATCTTACTTGGTTGTTTTGATAGGGGCGGCCCAGATCCTGTGCTCCGCTGCGCGGCCACAGGATGACGAAACAGTAAAAAGAAAAAGGGCGGCACTTGCGTGCCGCCCTCAATCTTTAGACTAACCAGTTATGATTAGAACGCGAGTTGCGTACCAACGATAACGGTGGTGCCGTCGTTCGCCACTGCGCCTTCGAACTCGTAGAACGAGACTTCAGCGTAGGGGGTCAGGCCAGGAGCCAGTTTGTAGTCAGTACCGAGAACGAGGTTGCTGAAGTCGTTGTCTGCACCAACAGCCGGCTCGAAGGTCGAGTCGAGGTAGGTAGCCGACAGGCCAACAGCGCCCATGTCGTAGCCAACACCAGCAGTCCAGTAATCAGCTTCCGAACCAGCAACGAGGCTGTCGGTCCATTCGCCGTACGAACCAGCGAAGTTGAAGCCCCAGATGCCGAGCAATGCGCCCACGTTCCAACCACCGAGGTCAGCACCAGCAGCGGCGCCGTCACCCGTCAGGTAGGTACCCGAGAGAGCCAGTTTGGT
Source organism: Azospirillum sp. (assembly GCA_040377415.1). GTDB lineage: Bacteria > Pseudomonadota > Alphaproteobacteria > Rickettsiales > UBA3002 > QFOX01. The sequence goes on from JBEIOT010000038.1 coordinate 7,110, forward strand.
AGCATCGTCGAACGAGGTCTCGTAGCCGAGGCCGAGTTCGAATACTTCGCCAGCACCGTTACGCGCAGCAGCTTGACCGCGAGCGGTCAGGTCCGGCGTGAACGAAGCGCCGAGCTGGAAGCCCGACCAACGCGGCGAGTAGTAGGTTACTTTGGTCGCGTTGTAGGTCGACTCATCGCCAGCCGAGGTCGTCAGACCGTGTTCAGCTTCGAGTTTCGAGTTCGTAACGAACGAACCACCAACAGCGGTGGTGCCCGCAGCGTTGATGAAGTTGTTCCAGTCACCGTTGATACCACCGGTAGCAACTGCGAGGGTCGAAGCATCTACGCGCATGGTCGAAGCAGCCGATTTGTTGCCGCCGAGTTCTACGCGACCCCAACCACCTTCAAGGTAGGTAAAGGTACGTGCAGCGTTCAGGCCTTCGCCGTCGTTATCAGGTGAGATGTCTGCTTCGAGGTCGATAACAGCACCGTAGCCGAGACCGGCGTCGGTTTTGCCATCAACGCGAACGCTGACTTCGTTGTCGTTACGGAAACCGTAGTCGCGCTGATCGCCACCGAGGTCGTTATCCGTGTAGCCAGCTTGGAAATCCGAGAAGCCGCCGAGGGTTACTTTGGGGGTTTCTGCAGAAGCCGCCGTAGCGAGCAGTGCCGCGCCGACGAGTCCAGTGGTGCCTAGAAGAATTTTTTTCATAGCTCTGTCCTTCATTAATGAAACAAAAAGTCGCAACAACACGTACTATACACATTGTTACCAAGGATGAACCCAAACCGAACGGCTCAAGTTCCACGCCGCCATCTATGCCAACCGGACCTGCCACAAACAAGGCGCGCCAAACAAAATCGTATCCCCGACCCCCCCTTTCTAGCCCCCTGTGGCAGAACTGCCACAAGCCTGAAATCGGGGTTGCGACTGGCTTAAAAATGTAATAAGTAGCTGAATTATATGAATACCACTCACAAGCATCCCCCCCATGGCACTGTGGCAACGGCGTTTGCAGCCGTGCAACAGCAGGTCCAGGCGGCAACGAAAGCACGCCTGACCCCGGGTGCTGCCGTGACCATTGTGGGCGCCAGCAAGACCCAACCGGTCGAAGTGCTGGCCCAGGCGGTCGCTGCCGGCCTGATCCATTTCGGCGAGAACAAGGTGCAAGAGGCGCAAACCAAGTGGCCCGCGCTGAAAGCGGTGCACCCGCACACGGTGCTGCATCTCATTGGTGGTCTGCAATCCAACAAAGCGGCAGAAGCGGTGGCGTTGTTCGATGTCATCGAGACCATCGACCGCATCAAGATCGCCGATGCGGTGGCGAATGAAATGAGCAAACAACAACGCGACGTGAAGTTACTTATCCAAGTGAACACGGGTGAAGAGCCGCAAAAGGGTGGTGTTGCGCCGCGTGATCTGCCCGCGCTTATCGCGCACTATAAGAATAACAAGCTTCCCGGACTAACAGGCCTGATGTGCGTGCCGCCGTTGGATGTGAATCCCGCGCCGCATTTTGCACTGCTACAGAAGATCGCGGCAGAGCATGAACTGCCGTGGTTATCGATGGGCATGAGCAGCGACTTCGCGATCGCCATTAAGTTCGGCGCGACGCACGTGCGTATTGGTACAGCGCTGTTCGGTGAACGCCAACCCTAATTGTGTTGTGGCTTGTATCAGGCACGTGCCTTTGCTAAGGCCGTGGCCATGAATAAGAAAAACGTATTGAAGTGGCTTGGGGTCACTGTAGCTGGTGCCGTAGTCGTAGGTTTTGTAGACTGGGCGCTAGCTGAATTGGCTAAGCATCTGCCCGATGTCGACTGGCTTCTCTTTATGGCGTGCGGCATGCTCGCACTTGTGCTTGGGTTCGTACTCATGTGTGGGGTACAAATAGCGCGCGCATTCGCTCAATGGGTCGAGGATATCGATGTCAAAAGTGCTGCTGCCCGCGCCGATGCGTTGCTACGCAAAGAACATGAGGAGCGTATCCGGCTTGCTCCATGGCTTCGCAACCCCGAACGTTGCCCGCAATGCGCAAGCAATGACATATATGCGGGATTTATCTTCCCTGAATCTGTACGCGCCCATCCCGTACTGAATGTGCCGCGCAAATATAGACAAGTAATTTGGGATTGCGGCGCTTGTAGTAAGCGCTTTGCAAACGTCACATGGTTTGATGAGAATGGCGATGTTGATGTCCAAATTCGCGTAGAAAATCCGATGTAATCGTTGGTGCCAAGTTTGCTTCTTTCCACAAGTTTAGACGCAATCAATAAATCGATTTAAAAAAACTAAACCCCGCCCACCTTGCGGCGAGCGGGGTTTATCGCCAGCCCCACCCACGGGGGGTGAGGTGGGGCATGGCTTTCCGTTACGAGACCTGGCTGCGGTCATCGGCCGGCAGACGCTCAGCGTCGCCGGTATTATTCAATCCAATAAGACTGCCCGCATCGGCATCGCGATCGATCACGTGACCGGTCGGCTCGGTGCTCTCGGGCTTCTTGCTTTGTTCGTTGGCGGTTTTGTCTTTGGGAAGAACGTGGAAGTTTTCCGCTTCTTCCTTCGAGGGTTTGCTTTGCGCGCCCATGGTGATCTCCTGCCGTTGATGAAATTCATTATGGCGGGCAGGGGCATCAATTCTCGATTAGTCGAGACCACGAATATATAAAGATGGGTTGGAAAAACGTAGGTTTTTCAGTGCGAGCTACATCACCTGCGAAACGGTAACATCGTTCAGGTAATTGCGCATCTGCGCGTTCTGGTAGGATTTATGCGCCGATTTCTGCTCGGCACCGAACAAGGTCAGCACGTCCTGGTCTTGCTTGCTAAGTGGGTCGGCCAGCGCGCCCATGGCATTGGCCATCTGCATTTGCGCGGCAATGGCTTTATCCTGCGCAACGGCGGAAGCGATCTTTTGATTGGCTTGCACCGTGGCTTCTGGCGGCAGGATTTCCTGCGTCGGCGTGCCAGCTGCGGGGGCAAGGCTAGCGACTTCATAGGCATCGGCGGCAGTTTTTGCTTGGGCGACTTGGGTGGTTTCTTCGCCGGTAAGTGCGTGAGCAGCCGAAGCGATCATGCTTTCGCCGCTCTGCTGCTCGTAAACGACATTGGCCAAGCTCGCCAGAAAACCAAGGGGCCCGCCGAGCAAGGCACCCACAACTAACTTACCGACGGAAGCAGCCGCACCGCGGGGGGTGCTGGCATCGGTCGTGTCCATCAGTTGCGATGCGAAGGGAATATGGTGAATGGGGTTCAGCCCGCTTAATACTTCGCGAACACTGATATTGTCGGTATCGCCCGGCGTATAAACGCCAAAGGTCGGCTTCTCGGGACGCGCGAGGCTGGTAGTGGGGCGGACTGTGACTTCGGTGACCATCCCCAACATAATGCAAGCCCCATGCCATTGTGGGGCACGGGGCTTGGGGTATTCATAGGTTAGAGTCGCTTAAGCAGCGGCTTTGAGCTCGGGCATCTGGCCACGGGCAGCAAGCTCGGCATACGCCGCTTGCACTTCCTCGGCCAGAATGTCGCGGATGGACTCGGCCAGCAGCGTGGTGCTTTCCGGCGTTACGTCGGCATAACCCGCCTCGACCCAGAACAGCTTCTTGCTGTTATCGGGAAGATGGATGGTGATGACACCGGCGCGGATCATCGAGAACAGGGGCGAGTGGCCCGGCAATACGCCAAAGTCACCCTCGACGCCCGGAACTTCGACCATCGTCGCTTCATCGGCGAAGACGATCTTGCTCGGCGAAACGATCTGAAGCGGGAAGGTGGTGCTTGCCATTACGCGCTCGCTGCCAGTTCCTTGGCTTTCTCGACGGCTTCTTCGATGCTGCCAACCATGTAGAACGCGGCTTCCGGCAGATCGTCATAGTCGCCGGCAACGATGCCTTTGAAGCTACGGATCGTGTCCTTCAGCGGTACGTATTTGCCGGGCTTGCCGGTGAATACTTCGGCCACGTGGAACGGCTGCGACAGGAAGCGCTGAATTTTGCGGGCACGTGCGACGATCGCACGGTCTTCCTCGCTCAACTCGTCCATGCCGAGGATGGCGATGATGTCCTGCAGCGATTTGTAGGTCTGCAGAACGCGCTGAACGTCACGAGCCACTTGGTAGTGCTCTTCACCCACGATCTGCGGGTCGAGTGCACGCGAGGTCGAATCCAGCGGATCCACGGCCGGGAAGATGGCCATCTCGGCGATCTGACGGCTGAGTACGGTGGTCGCGTCCAAGTGGGCGAACGATGCGGCAGGCGCCGGATCGGTCAAGTCATCCGCCGGTACGTAAACGGCCTGTACCGAGGTGATCGAACCTTTTTTGGTCGAGGTAATGCG
>JBEIOT010000182.1:0-3934 GCA_040377415.1 Azospirillum sp.
AACTCGGTGATGTCGTTCATGGTGATGACGGTGCTGATGCCGCCAGCGGTCGGCACCGGGAAGCGCTCGATGATGGCGAGGAAGTCGCGGATGACCGGGTCTTCGATGCGGAATTCAATTTCGCGGCCTTTAAGATCTTGGATCACGCTGCCCAGCGCATCGAGCAGATAGGGGCTTGGGATGACATCCTTGAGGAATTTTCCAGCGAGGTTCTGGCCGAAGATGGCGCGGGCGGCGCGGTTGGTGCGCACGACCTTCTTCTCGTCGTTCACCATGATGAGGATGTCGGGCAGTGTATCGACCAGGATCTCACGCTCGGTGATGATGGTCTCCATCTGCTTTTTCTTTACGTCCCAGCTCGCCTGAAGTTTCTTCAGCGCTTCGGACAAGTCGGCGGCGGTGCCGATGAAGGAAAGGTCGGGTGCGGTAGCGCGTTTATCCTGCGCCAGCTCGTTCACATAATAAGTAAGGGCTGACACGTTGCCCAGGAACGGGTACATCAACATGCCCGAGGCGATGAAGATGAACACATAGGCATAGATCATGTCGGTCACGGTCAGGGTGCCCAAACCCACGTAAATCCCCAGCATGACAAGCGCAGGGCTGGTGACCATGAGGACGGCCTTGACCAGCGTATTGAATGGAACCATGTGTTTTCGCATTGTCTTACTAGGCCTTAAATCACGATGTTATGCAAGAAAAACGGGCACTTAGCAGGCGCCATGTTTGCTGTTGACTCTCAATTCGTCACGAGTATATTCCCGCCTCGTTTAAAAAAGGATAAAAACATGTACGCAGTCATTATCAGCGGTGGCAAGCAATACCGCGTAACCGCAGGCGACACCATCACCGTCAACAAGCTCGACGGTAAAGAGGGTGACACCCTGAAGATCGAACAAGTTATGGCGCTCTCGGGCGACAAGACTGTTATCGGCAGCCCCAACGTTGCGGGCGCTAGCGTTTCGGCGCAGATCGTCAGCCAGAAAAAGAATGACACCGTCATCATCTTCAAGAAAAAGCGCCGCCAGCACTACAAGCGCAAGAACGGCCATCGCCAGCCGATGACCAAGCTCTTCATCACCAGCGTTGGCCTGAACGGCCAAGAACTGGCGAAAGCCGAGCCGCGCAAACTGGCTGCTAAAGCTGCTGCTCCGGCTGCCAAGAAAGCTCCGGCTGCGAAGAAAGCGACCGCTGCTGCAAAGCCGGCTGCTGCAAAGAAACCCGCTGCCGCTAAAAAGCCGGCTGCGAAAAAAGAAGCGTAAGGAGTAGACAATGGCACATAAGAAAGCCGGTGGTTCATCCCGCAACGGTCGCGACTCGCAAGGTCAGCGTCTCGGCGTTAAAAAATTCGGCGGTGAGAACGTGATCGCCGGTAACATCATCATCCGCCAGCGCGGCACGCAGTACCACCCCGGTACCGGTGTTGGCCTGGGCAAAGACTACACGATCTTCGCCGTGATCGACGGTCAGGTGAAGTTCAGCAAGAAAGCTGGCAACAAGAACGTGGTTTCGGTCGTTACTGCTGCATAAGCACGCCGAATAACGAAATTGAAAAGGGCCGCTTTTCGCGGCCCTTTTTTTGTTCTAAGAGATATTTATGAAATTTATTGATGAAGCAAAGATCTACGTGAAATCGGGCAATGGCGGCGCAGGCTGCGTGTCGTTCCGTCGCGAGAAATTCATTCCTGAGGGCGGACCCGATGGTGGCGATGGTGGCCGTGGCGGCAGCATCATCATGCGCGCGGTCGGCGGGTTGAACACGCTGGTCGATTACCGTTTCCAGCAGCACCATAAAGCCAAGAATGGCGGCCACGGTATGGGCAGCCAACGCTACGGCAAAGCCGCGCCCGACATGATGCTCGATGTGCCGCTTGGCACGCAGATCTATGATGAAGATCGCGAAACGCTGCTCGCCGACTTTACGGAAGTGGGTCAGGAAATTACCTTGGCGAAAGGTGGCCGTGGCGGCCTTGGCAACATCCACTTCAAATCTTCCACCAACCAGGCACCGCGCCAGAGCGTGCCCGCTGGTCTTGGCGAAGAGCGCACTTTGTGGCTGAAGCTAAAACTGCTTTCCGACGCCGGCATGTTGGGCCTGCCCAACGCGGGTAAGTCGACCTTCCTTGCGGCGGTCACTGCAGCGAAACCGAAAATTGCGGATTATCCATTCACCACCTTAGCGCCGCAATTGGGCGTGGTGCGCACGGGCGACCATGAATTCGTGCTCGCTGATATTCCCGGCCTCATCGAAGGCGCGGCGCAAGGCAAAGGCCTCGGCCTTCGCTTCCTCGGTCACGTGGAGCGTTGCGGCGTGTTGCTGCACTTGGTCGACGGCATGAGCGAAGACGTGGTGGCCGATTACAAGACCGTACGCAAAGAGATCGAAGAATACGATGCGGAGCTCGCGGCGAAACCCACCCTGCTCGCCTTGAACAAGTGCGACACGCTGGATAAAAAAGACATCGCAGCCAAAGCCAAGGCGTTGAAAAAAGCCAGCGGTGCGGATGAAGTGTTCACCATTTCAGCCGCCGCGCGCACGGGTGTGGAAGAGATGCTGGTGACCATGTCGCGCACCATTCAGGAATACCGTTTGCAGCAGTTCGAAGAAAAGCAGCGCAACCGTCCGCCCATGCTGCGACCCGACGAGGCGCATGACTAAAAAACTCCCCAGTATCGATGCGGCCAAACGCATCGTCATCAAGATCGGTTCGGCACTGGTGGCCGATATCGAACGGGGTCGTGCCAAAAGCGAATGGATGCATGCACTGGCTGCCGACATTGCGGCACTGCATGCGCAAGGCAAAGAAGTTATTCTGGTGAGCTCCGGCGCGGTGGCGCTGGGTCGCCCGTTAGTGGGCCTTGGCGTTGAGGCATTGGACCTGTCCGAGAAACAAGCCGCTGCCGCGGCAGGCCAGCCGCTGCTGATGCAGGCATGGGCGAATGCGTTCGCCGCGCATGATATCAAAGTCGCACAACTGCTGCTGACGCTGGATGATTCCGAACAACGCCGCCGCTACCTCAACGCGCGTACGACCTTCACGCGGTTGCTCGAGCATCGCATCATTCCCGTGGTGAACGAGAACGATACGGTCGCCACCGCTGAGCTGAAATTCGGCGATAACGATCGCTTGGCGGCGCGCGTCGCGGCGATGATCTCCGCCGACCTGCTGGTACTGTTCTCCGATATCGATGGGCTTTATTCTGCTGACCCGCGCAAAAAGGCAGGGGCTGAATTCATCGAGCGTGTGGACGCGCTCACGCCCGCTATCCTCGCCATGGGCGGCGATTCGGCCAGCGAGCTTTCCAACGGCGGCATGAAAACGAAACTGGATGCGGCGCAAATGGCGCTGGCTGCAGGTTGCCACATGGCCATTGCCAAAGGTGAAGACCAGCATGCGCTGAAGAAATTAGCCGCTGGTGGCCGCGCTACATGGTTCGTGGCTGGGACTAAGCCACAGTTAGCGCGCAAGCACTGGATCGCGACTTCGGTGCAAGGCAAAGGTAGCGTCGTCATCGACGAAGGTGCCGAGCGGGCGCTTGGGCAAGGCAAAAGCCTGCTGCCTGCGGGCGTGGTGAAAGTGAGCGGAACCTTTGGTCGCGGCGATACCATCAGCGTGACCAACATCACCGGCACCCTCATCGCGCGCGGCATTTGCGGCTACACGTCCGACGAAGCCAAACAGATCATGGGCAAGAAGACGGGCGCCATCGAAGAAATATTGGGCTATGCTGGCCGCGACACCCTCATTCACCGCGATGATCTGGCACTCGTATGAACCCCGCCCCCCGCTTAGAGCGTTTCCTCGCTTTCGTGATCGACAATTTCCTGCTGCGGTTGATGGCAGAGCTTCTGCTGCTGGTCGGCAACGGCAATTCGCCCGTCGTCATGCTCGGTATTTTTGCGTGCATGGTGGTCTATAATATCCTGCCTGTG
>JBEIOT010000197.1:0-3313 GCA_040377415.1 Azospirillum sp.
TGCCAGTGTTGGTCGCGCCGTCCATGGTCGTGGTGCTGCCAAAGACATAGCTATCCGCGCTGAGTTTAGCGAAGTCGGCATCGGCGATATTCAGCGTGTTGGCCACGCTCGCGCCAAGGCTCACACCATAGGTCGGGCTGAATGCAGCCAGGGTCATGGCACCGCCAGCGGTCACTACGGTGCTGCCAGCAATGCTCAAGCTATTGGCGTAGAACGTGATGTCACCCGTGCCGCCAGTGGTCACGGGAGCACCATTGGCAATGCTTACCGAAGCGCCGCTAATGACCAGGTCGCCACCTTGCAGCGTAATCGCGCGCGTTACCGATACATCGCGATACGCCCTCAACGTGAGCGAACCACTGCCCGTGCTGACGATGGCGCTGTTAACGAAAATATCGCCGTTGCCCGCGAAACCATCGTTCGTGGTCATGATGATGACATCCGTACCAGCATCCAGCTGGCTCACGATGCTTGCCGCACTCACTTGCGAACTACCACCCGTCGCCGTGAAGTTCGGCACACCGGTGTTGTTGCTGTTGGTCGCCGCCGTAATTTCAATATCCGCCGGATCAAGCAGCCATGTGCCCTTGCGGCCCCGGCGCGTCGTGGCGTTCACTTGACCATACGACAACAGCGCCACCCGGCCCGATGTTTCCACGAAGCCGCCATCGCCGTTGCCTTCGCCATTGGCATCGATACGGCCATTGAATTCCGTGCGGTCATCGGCCCACACACTCACCTGCCCGCCATGGCCATTACCCGTTGCGCTCACGTCGATGAGCGTGTCCGATTGTAAGATCGTGATCAACGATGTGGGCGTCGGCGCCTGCGCAGGCGCTGCCGCGACCATCACCGGCTGCACAAAATCGGTGCTGATGTTGGGCACATGGCCATCGCCACCCACCGTCACGCGGCCACCGCCATCGCGGCCCGTCGCGTCGATCTTTGCACCGCTCATGATGGCGATCTGGTCCGCCGCGACCGTCACCGTGCCGCCTTTACCCGTGGCATTGCTCACGTTCAGTTTACCGGTGATAAGCACCGTGCTGCGCCCCGTTTTCACGTCGGGCGTATCGCCCGGTTTCACCGCATGCGAGCCCTCGGCGAAAATGATGATCTTGCCTTCTTTGGTACCGATGCCAGGCGCGTTCAACTCACCATCGACCTTGATGACTGAATTCACCTGCTCGCGTCCAGCCGCCGCCGTCAGCGTGATCACGCCACCGGCCGCGTTGATGCTGCCGGTATTCTCGATCAGCTGCGATTGCAGCGCATCCGACGCTTTGATCTCAAGCAATCCATCGCCATAGAAATCCAGCGTCGCGCTATCGCCCGATGCCAGTTCCGCGCGGCCCAGTCGCGCGTTAATGACGCCGGAGTTCACGACATTCGGTGCCACCAGCCCCACCAGCCCCGCATCTTTCGCGGTGATGGTGCCGTGATTGGCGACCGTCGCGTTCGAGTTGCCCGGCTTGCTCAGCACCAGCGGCCCGCCGCTCATGAATTGCTGATTATCGATATCGGAAGTAGTGGCGACCAGCCCGTTCACATCCACTTGGCTACCGCGATCGAACACCACGCCATTGGGGTTGATGATGATAAGATTGCCATTGGCTTTCAGCGTGCCCTGGATCTGCGATGGGCTCGCCGCATTCACCCGGTTCACCGTGATCGACGTTGCCGCCGGTTGGTGGAAGGTGGTGCTCTCGTTGGCCCCGATATTAAAACTACGCCAGTCGATCACCGCACGATCGGTGCTCTGGTGGATATCCATCGCCGGGCCACTGCTGCTGATCACCGCGGCACCCGCTGCCACCACACCGTCCTGCGGGTTAGCGAACGCAAGGCTCGACACTGTGCTCAACAGCACCATCGTCGCCAGACTGAGGGGCGCGGAGCGTTTAATAATCATAGGACATCTGCATCAGGTAACGTGGTCCTTCGTCATTGCCGTACAAGGGTGTCGCGATGTCCCGTGTCAGCGGGAACGCTACTCCTAGATTCGCGGAAATGCCAAAATCACTCGCAACGCGCATGCCCGCACCGGCGGAGCTGCCTGAAGCTTTTTTATCCTGCGTGGTGTCATCGTTCCAAACAACGCCTGCATCGTAGAACGCATACGGGCTGAAGGAAATTTGCTGCCACTTAGGTATCCCAGCATACCGCATTTCCAGGCTCACAGCAAGACCATGGTCCCCTGTGATTTCCGATGAATCATAGGCTCTTCCGAACGCCTGGCCGCCATAGCCCGTCTCTTCGCTGGAATACAGCGGCGCCGAGGCGATCTGGCCGCTCAAGCCGCCCACCAGCATCCAATCGTTGCTGATGCCCTGCCACCGCGTCAGCCCGAATTCCAGCTTGGTAAAGTCCGGTTCTGCCTCCGCCCGCGACAGGTTCAGGTCACCCTCATCGCTCGAGCCAAATGCATTGATGCCTTGCGACAATGTCGCCACCGCAAGGTTGGTACCGCCCAGCGAATCGGCATTCTGATATTGTGCGCCAGCACGCAGTGCCCGCACTTGGTCCCGCGTCAACGGCGCCAACCCACCCAACAGGTCCGACTTGGTGCTACGCCCATCGAAGCTGAACCGCAGATTCAGGTTCTCTTGCCGCTGGCGGATAACATGATGCGTGAACGCAATGCCAAAGCCGTCCGACACACTATCGATATCCTGTGGCTGCAACGTAAAGCCCGGCTCGGTCAGCGTCCGGCTGGCAGTCAGGTCCATGTCCCATTTTCGGCTAAGCGGCACTTCGTGGTTAAAGCTGAAATAACGCAGTTCATCGACCTGCGTCGCACCCAAAAAGCTCAAACTGGTGCGCTGGTTAGGCAGCAGCGTGGCATTCAATTGCTGGGTAATTTCATACGGCCCCAAAAAGCGCGAACCATAATTGTCGAAGCTGGTGCGGCCATTGAAGCGCGCTTCATCCACACTGCGCAGGTTCAGGCGCACGGCACCTTCGGGCGCATCCTTATCAGGCGTTTCAAGCACCGCGCGGAAATCCTGACCGGGCAGATCATTCAGGCGCAGCAAAATGCTTTCCAGCGTGGTCACTTTCAGCGGGCGCTCCTCACGCACTTCATGGATCCAGCGGGTTGCTTGCTTGTTCTTGGCCACGTCCGCATCCACGTCGATCTCGTGGATATAGCCCTCGACCGCACGCAGGCGGATATGACCGCTTTCGATCTCTTGCGCCGGCACATACACGCGCGACAGGAAATACCCCGCACTGCGATAACGCTCGGTCAAGCGCCCCGCGATCACCCACATCACATCCAGCGTCACTTCGCGGTCGATGTAGGGGGCATACA
>JBEIOT010000141.1:0-5521 GCA_040377415.1 Azospirillum sp.
ATCTCTCAAAAAGGGAGAGAATTCATAGCTTCCGGCGGATGGGGCGGCAAGAGAAAAGCTTAGCGGTGGTTGGCGCTGCGCTTGAGCTTTTGGGTGCTGAGCTCTGCCATCGCGGCACTGACGGCCTCGCGGAGTTCTTGGCGGGCCTCGGGAGGTGCAGTGATGCCGCTGTTGTTCTGCTCTAGACGGGCGAAGAAGGCATCGGGGTCCTTATCGATGTAGCGGAAGACGCCGTGGATGCCGTTGCCATGCGCCAGCTGCGACAAGCAAGCGCTCACCGCCGTGGCACTGAGCGGTTCGTTATTCCTGCCACCGAGGCAGGCTTTGCCGATGTCTTCGCGGTTGAGTTTATAGCGATCCATGAAGTCGCGGAAGCAGGTGTACAGTTTCAGCATGTCGCCGGTGGCCGTCACTTCCATGACCGGGCCACGGCGGCCGCCGTTGCTGGGGCGTATGCGCGCGCTGGTGGCAACGCGCTCGGCGTGTGGCATATCGTTGGGCTGGTGGACCAGGTCTTTGTGAGCACCGTAATAACGCTGCGTGGCCGCTTTCAGCTCGGGCATAATAATGTCGCTGAAGATCGTTTCTGTGGTGGTCTCTTGCAGGTAGGTTTGGCCTTTGACGCGGAATTGTTGGGCGATGAGCACCAGGTCGCCGGTATGTTCGGCGCGAAGCTCGGTGAGAATGCCGGCAAGGGATTCCGACTGTTCGTGCGAGAGCAATTTACGGTCGCTGAATGGGTTCACCCCTGCCTTGACCAGCATGTCGGTGCGATCGAGGAAATTGCTCGCGCGTGCATACGGGCGATCAGTGAGCATAGCGAGTTCGTGTTTGCGTAGGTCCATGGCGGCTACTTTAGTGGGGCAAAGCAGCGGTGGGCGTGAAGCTTTTATGACAAAAAAGGGCGGCCTTGTTAAAGGGCCGCCCTTTCGCGTTGTTAACCGCGTATCGGTTATGCTGCGTCAGCCGGAGCAGCGGCTTCTTCGGCGCCCTCCGTGTATTCCGACGGAGCGCCTTCGAGTGCTGCGGCCAGCGTGCTGGCTTTGCCGCGGATCTTCTTCTCGATCTCGGCCGCGACTTTTACATTGTCCTTCAGGTATTGGCGGGCGTTCTCTTTGCCTTGGCCAATGCGTTCGGTGCCATAGTTGAACCAGCTGCCGGATTTCTCTACCACACCGGCTTTGATGCCCATGTCGATGAGTTCGCCTTCTTTGCTGATGCCCTTGCCGTATAGAATGTCGAAATCGACGGTCTTGAACGGCGGCGAGACCTTGTTCTTCACCACTTTGACACGGGTGAGGTTGCCGACGACTTCGTCCTTATCCTTCAGCGCACCGATGCGGCGGATGTCCATGCGGACCGACGCGTAGAATTTCAGCGCGTTGCCGCCAGTGGTGGTTTCGGGGTTGCCGAACATGACACCAATTTTCTGGCGGATCTGGTTGATGAAGATGACGGTGCACTGCGTACGGCTGATGGTGCCGGTGAGTTTGCGCAGGGCCTGGCTCATGAGGCGAGCTTGCGCACCCATGGTGGCATCGCCCATTTCGCCTTCGAGTTCGGCTTTGGGGACGAGGGCGGCAACAGAATCGACGATCACCATGTCGATGGCGCCCGAGCGCACGAGCGTGTCGGCGATCTCGAGTGCTTGTTCGCCTGAATCGGGCTGCGAAATGAGCAATTCATCGACATTCACGCCGAGTTTCTTGGCGTAGGTGGGGTCGAGCGCGTGCTCGGCATCGATAAACGCACAAGTGCCGCCTTGTTTTTGACATTCGGCGATGCAGTGCAGGGTGAGGGTGGTCTTACCCGAGGATTCTGGACCGTAGATTTCAATAACGCGGCCTTTGGGAATGCCGCCAACCCCAAGCGCGATGTCGAGGCCGAGCGAGCCGGTCGAGATGACTTCGATCTCGGTCTGCTGCTGGTGGCTGAGTTTCATGATCGAACCCTTGCCGAAGGATTTTTCGATCTGGGCGAGGGCGCTATCGAGCGCCTTTTTCTTTTCGCTGGATTTGACTTCGGTCGATGCAGCTTGTGATTTGGGGGATGCCATGGGTAACTCCTGATAATGTCCGTCTGTGGGTGTAGGAAATGCCTACTGTTTCGACGCCTGCTGCACCAAGTAAAACGAAGGGTTATGCACCTTTATTTACCAGTGTTTCTGCGTGTTATTTGATTCTTAGCCCGGAAATCAAACTGCTGTCAATTGCTTTGTCAGGGCGATCTTCAAATGAGTCATGCGCAAGACAGAAGCGATGCGTTTTCGTCACGCATCAAGATTCCATCAGAATGTTTGCGGTTTTACATCGCGGGCTTGTGCAATGCAGCGAAAAGCCAATGCAAATCAAGGATTAGCAGTAAAATCGCTGAAAATTCATAGGCTCATTGCGCATTTTTCACGTGACTTCACAGCGCAAAAGAGTACACCGCCCTCCGAATGAAAAAAATTCTTACAGTCCTCGCACTTGCTTTGTCACCGGTCGCCGCTTTTGCGTGGGCGCCGTATGAAGCATCGTCGGCGTCGCAGTATGAGAATGCTACGAGCGAAACGCAAACCGTTGCGGCTTACGATCCGGCGACCATTCCGCTGGATTATTATGATGCGAACGAATCGGAAGAGTCGGCTGCTGAGCCACTGACACTCGACGCCGATTAGGCGCTGCCTACTAGTTCAACATTACATATCAAAGACGAGTGCGCAGGAAATGCCTGTATCTGTAAGGGTATAAGTGGCAGTCAGGGCGTCAGTATCGGTGCATGTAGAGTGGAACGAGTGATTCCATGCGCGCACGCGACCGCGAGCGGGCTGCCCGTCATCCATCTTTGTATCGATGTTCCATGCTTCTTCGGTTTTAAGCACTCTGTCGCTTGTGTAGTTTACGACCTTCCCGAAAAACAGCACGCTGGTCGAATAGGTCCCTTCGAACCATTGTGGATGCGCGGGAGGGACCGTTCCGCCGATGGCGGATATGGTCCAGGCCGCAGAACCAAGTTTAGAAGCAGGGATGTTGGTTCCTGCGCCTACACAGTAATTGCAGGTAGCGGTGGAAAGCCCCGTATATGATCCTTCGATAAGGCCAGCCAGCGCAAGTTGTTTCCATGCCTGGGCGAATTCACCGGTCGCGCCCGCAACAGCGGCCCACGCCAATACACCATCGCCGTTGCCATTGCAGGTTCCCGGCGTGCCGTTCGTTACGGCTGCATCGGGGCAGTTCGTATTGTCGTCGCCCCAGAATTTGGTTGCTGCAGCCATGTCGCCTGGCACGGCAAAGTACTTGTCGCGGAAGGTTTGTACTGCGGTCACGTAGCGATTGTATTCAGTCCCGACTGCGCGCAGCTCGCTGGCGCGAATGAGAGATTGGCCAGCAAGGATGCCGCCCGTTAGCAGGCCAAGGATGACCAGTACGATGGAAAGTTCGACGAGTGAGAACCCACGATTCATAAGTTTACCTTAAACTAATCGGCGGGTTTATCCATCACTTCTTTGACCTTGCTGGCTAGCTGTTTCAGCGTGAATGGCTTGGGCAGGAAGTTGAACTTGCGCTCGGAGCCATAGGTGTCGACGAAGGCATCTTCGGCATAGCCCGAGATGAAGACGACCTTGATATCCTTCATGCGGTCGGCGAATTGCGTGTGCAATGCTTCGATCATTTTCGGGCCGTTCATGCCGGGCATCACCACATCGGAAATGATGATATCGAGCTTGCCTTCGTGTTGCTTGAACACGTCGATGGCGGATTCGCCCGAATCGGCTTCGAGCACTTCGTAGCCTTTGTTGCGCAGGGCGCGCGCGGCGAAGATGCGTACGGGGGTTTCGTCTTCGACCAGCAGGATGGTGGCTGCGCCGGTGAGGTCGCCGCTTTGTTTTTCCTCGGGGGCTTCGTCGGGCGTTTTAACGGCCTCGGCATCGGCGATGCGTTTGAGGTAGAGCATGAAGGTGGTGCCCATGCCAAGGTCGGTGCGCACATACACGAAGCCGCCTGATTGTTTGATGATGCCGTAGCAGGTGGAAAGGCCAAGGCCGGTGCCACTGCCGACTTCTTTGGTGCTGAAGAAGGGCTCGAAGATGGATTTTACGATGTCGGGCTTGATGCCGGTGCCGGTGTCTTCGACTTCGACCAGCACGTAATCGCCGGCGGTGATGATGTCGTCGTCGGTCGGGGCGATAAGGCCGCGGGGTAATGAATCCGGCCCGGCGATGCTGAGGTTGCTGGTGCGAATGCTGAGCGTGCCGCCATCTTTCATGGCGTCGCGCGCGTTCACGGCGAGGTTGATGATGACCTGCTCGAGCTGGCCCTGATCGGCGCGCACAAGGCCGATATCGCGGCCATGCTGCATTTTCATTTGGATGTTCTCGCCGATGAGGCGGCGGATAAGGTTGCTTAGCTCTGCCAGCAAGTCGGTGAGGTCGAGATTCTTTGGCTGCAGGGTTTGGCGGCGCGAGAAGGCGAGCAGCTGGCGCACCAGGTTTGCGGCGCGGTTGGCGTTCTGCTTGATCTGCATGATGTCGGCGAAGCTGGGTTCGCCTGCAGGGTGACGCATCAGCAGCAGGTCGCAGAAGCCGATCATGGCGGTGAGCAGGTTGTTGAAGTCGTGCGCTACGCCGCCCGCGAGCTGGCCCACGGCCTGCATCTTCTGCGAGTGGCTGAAGCGCATCTCGAGGTTCTTCTGCTCGGTCTGGTCGATCATGTGCATGAACAGCACGGGGTCGTGACCATCGGGTTTCACGTAGCTGATGTAGCAATAGACGATGAGCACGCTGCCATTGGGTAGGCGCAGCGTCATGGATAGTGGGGTGACCTCGAGGCCTTTGATGAGCTGGTCGAGTGCGTCCTGAAAGCGCGGGCGATCATCGGTCTCGATGAACTCAAGCAGGCGGAAGCTACGGTCCGACGGCATTTGCCCTTGCATCATTTTGCGGAAGGCGGCGTTGGCCTCGATGATCTCGCCCTGGGGTGACAGGCGGATGATGGCGATGGGCGACAGCTCGACAAAGCTGTTGATGTTGAGGCCCGAGGGACGGGTGGGGGAAAAGCTGAGCGACATGGGCATGGCGCTACCTTACGCGTTGCGAGCGGGGCCAGCAACCATCAGGGCGCTGGCGGTGGCGCCCTGGGCTTTGCCCTGATCGTCGCGGATGACCGCGATCTGCAAACGCACGGAGGCGAGGTCGCTTTGTTTTTTCTGCAGCAGCGCATCGCCACGGAAATCGGCCAGCGTGTAATCCGTTACGGGGGTGCCGTTCAGCTGGAACAGCACTTTGTTGAGGCCCAGGCGGTTATCGACAAGTTCACCGGCGGCGTAGCCGAGCATTTGCTCGAACGCAGGGTTCACATATTCGAAGGCGCCGAATTCGTCGGTGGTGAAGAAGGCGACGGGCGTTTTGGCCAGCATGTGGTCGATCTTGTCGGCGGTGGTGGCGCGCAACGCGTCGGGCAGGATCTGGGTGCCCGCGCGGGTGTCGCGGTATTCGCGGCCACGGATGACGAGGAACTCGCCGGGGCGTTCCAGCGGCTCG
>JBEIOT010000204.1:0-3142 GCA_040377415.1 Azospirillum sp.
CTTCAGCGCGTCTTTTTTACCGGGGTTTTCCGTATCGGACATGTTGTTCCTAAATGCTTTCATTGTAAGAGGTTGTGCGTGTTAGCACCGTTCAGGTGAGAAATAAAGCGAAACGGCGCGCCTGCTCGATAAAATGTGCCGCTGCTGGGCCTTGAAGAATCGCCACGTGCACAGCGTTTTCGCGCCCCAGCACCTGCGACAATAGCTCGCGCGGCAGATCCCGGAAGGTGGGCAATTCGTCGTTACGCAGTTTGCGCACTTGGTCGGGGCTGGCATCGGTCGAGTGTACGAGGGCGGCGGCCTCGCCGGATTTCACGGCTTCGTTGACCTTCTCGTAGCCAGTGATGGCCTGCCCGGCCTTGCGCGCCATCGATAGCGCATCGCCCGTGCGTTTCTGCATCATGGCGACCAGATTGGCCATGAAGTTCTCGGGCACGGTGACTTGCTGGCCAGCGGCTTTGTTGAACAGGCGTTTACTTAGCGCTTCGGCCACCAGGATCTGCGAGCACGAGACATAAAGCCCCCTGCCCGGCAGTTTTCCGGTGAGATCGGCCACAAGCACCCCGTCGGGCGAAACGACAAAGCGGAGCAAGTCCTCTTTGGCTTTCGCCTCGCGGGTGACTAGGCAGCTGCGCTCAGGCGCCTCATTACGCTTGTTTGCTGTCGGCATCGAACCATGCCTCGCGATGCTTCATGATGAGGGCTTCGATGGCGTCGCGATCGACACCCGATTTGGGGCCGACATATTCGAAGAACTCATCGGTGGCCAGGCCAGCGAAATCGTCGATCGATTTGATGCCTTCGGCAGCGAGTTTCTCAACGATCTCGGGGGTCAGGCCCTCGAGTTTGATGAGGTCTTCGCTAACGCCCAGATCGGTGAGTTTCTTGGTCATCTCGGCTTCTTTGGTGTCGAGGTATTCCTGAGCACGGTTGCGCAGTTCCTCGGCCACGCTTTCGTCGAAGCCTTCGATGCCAGCCAAGTCTTCGACCGGTACGAATGCCACTTCTTCTACGCTGCTGAAGCCTTCGGTGACGAGCAGGTGCGCGATCACTTCTTCCACGTTCAGCGCTTCAACGAACAGTTCGCTGAGGCGGTTGAACTCTTGCGTGCGACGATCCGACTCGGCTTCCTCGGTGAGGATGTCGATGGACCAGCCGGTCAGCTGAGCAGCGAGGCGCACGTTCTGGCCACGACGACCAATGGCGAGCGAAAGCTGATCGTCGCCGACCACCACTTCGATGCGGCCCGAATCTTCGTCGATCACGACTTTGCTTACTTCGGCGCTGCTGAGTGCGTTCACCACGAAGGTCGCGGGATCTTCGCTGAAGTGCACGATGTCGACTTTCTCGCCTTGCAGCTCGGAAACCACGGCTTGGACGCGGCTACCACGAACGCCCACGCACGACAGTACGGGGTTGACGCTCGGGTCGTTGCTTTGCACGGCGATCTTGGCGCGCGAGCCTGGGTCACGGGCAACGGCTTTGATTTCGATGATGCCGTCGTAGATCTCGGGCACTTCCTGCATGAACAGTTTCGCCATGAATTCAGGGCGGGTGCGGCTGAGGAATACTTGCGGCCCGTTCTTCTCGCGACGAACGTCGAAGATGTACGCACGGATGCGGTCGCCGGGACGGAAGGCTTCACGCGGGATGAGCTCGTCCTTGCGGATGACGGCTTCGGCACGGCCGAAATCGACGGTCACGTTGCCGTATTCCACGCGTTTCACGGTGCCGTTGACGATCTCGCCAATGCGGTCCTTGAACTCTTCGAACTGGTGCTCACGCTCGTAATCGCGCACTTTTTGTACGATGACCTGTTTGGCGGTCTGCGCGGCGACGCGACCGAAATCGATGGGCGGCAGTTCGTCTTTAATTTCGCTGCCGACTTCGAGGTCTTCGCGTTTCTTGTATTTTTTCTTCGCGTCTTCCAGCGTCAGTTGCTGGGCGGCTTTCTCGGGGTCGACTTCTTCGACCACGGTCAGCACGCGGTGCAGCGAGATGGCGCCAGTCTTGCGGTCGATCACCGAGCGGATATCGTGCTCGGCACCGTATTTCTTGCGGCCAGCGATCTGGATGGCGTTTTCCATTGCCTCGAGCACCTGATCGCGCTCGATGTTCTTCTCACGCGCCACTGCGTCGGCGATCTGCAGCATTTCGGTGCTGCCGTGAATTACCTGAGATACAGCCATTATAGTCTCCTTAAGCCTGTTTTTTGGTGTGTTGTTTGATGAGTGCGTCGGTCAGCACTAGTTTGGCGTGCTGCACGTCGGATAATTCGAGGGCGACGGGCTGGCCGTCCACTTCCAGCGTGAGCGTATCGCCCACGAGGGTCTTCATGATGCCGGTAAAGCGCTTGCGGCCATTGGCGGGCAGCGTCAGCTCAATTTTAGCCGCGTGGCCGAGATGTTTTTCGTAATCGGCGTGTTTCACCAGCGGGCGGTCGATGCCGGGCGAGGAAACCTCAAGGCGGTATTCACCGGGAATGGCGTCCTCAACATCGAGAATGGCGCTGACCTGATGGCTGATCTGCGCGCAGTCGTCGACGTTCATTGTGCCATCGGGGCGCTCGGCCATGATCTGCAACAGCTTGGATTTATTGCCTTCCAGCAATTTGATCTGCACAAGCTCGAACCCCATCGCGTGGATGGTGGGCAGCAGCAGGCCTTCAATTTTCTCGACTAACGTGCTCATGTTTTTCTCAACAAAAAAGGCGGTCCTTGTGGGGCCACCTCTTGATCGGATGTATTTGAATGTTCGGGCGGTATACGGCGCAGGCCGCTCAAAAGCAAGCCCAAATTCATGCGAGGTTCACGCAATGTTCACGCAACCGTCACAGACGAGGCGTATAGATGGGAGTAAGCCGCGCTGACGATTCCGCCACCGCGACCACTTATGAACCCATTGAAACACAATCCATCGCTTAAACCCATCCTCGCTGCCGAAGCAGGCTCGACGGCGGTCTCCATGGGCGTTCTTGCAGCCATCGAGCGCAATCCAGCCAGTATTGGCGGATTAAAAGAATACCTCGCCCGCACCACTATTTACCCATCCATCGCCCGTCGCCATCCCGAACAGGATCCGCAAACGTCCATGCAGCAGGCGGAGCAACGTGCTTCACTTATCTTAAAAGGTACGGCGATGA
>JBEIOT010000128.1:0-6026 GCA_040377415.1 Azospirillum sp.
ACATTAAGTGGCCAGCCGAAGCAGACAAATGAAGCGACGTATGCGTATGAAGATATCAGCAACGAACATAGTGGTACCCTCGCATTGCAGCAGGGCGGCACGAAAGATATTACGCTGAATCAAGGCAAGGGCGGCGCTAGTATCTAGCGCTGTGCCGTCGTATTGCGGTCGAAGCCAGACAGGGCGATGCGCATCGAATCATTCCAGCTATCGATTGGCACGTCTTTGCAGGCCATGCCGTTGAAGCCAAGATCGATATTCTTTTCCTTACCATTCACCGCATCGGTACGGGCCATGATGATGCCGGCGCTCAGTGCCACGGTCTGGTCGATATCGCGACCGGGTTTCGTTATGTTGCTGAGCGCTGAGCAATAGGGTTTAATCAATTCTTGCGGCTGTTCAGCGAAGCCGATCGATAACGGCAGTTTGCCGGCAGGCATGGAAGCATTCGTGCCCGGGAATGAGTTAGGGTTAGCACCCACCATGTAGCCAAGTATTACGACTTCAGTGTCATTCTTGAGAATAACTTCGTTCGTCCTGCCCTTGGGGAGGCCGACTTGCGCAGCGACTTCGGGCTGCAAAACGAAGCTGGCAGTCATGGGGGAGATAAGCGTGCCGATCGCTGCGTCATAGAAGGCAACATCACCCGCACGTGCAGTCACGATACTCTGGAACTCGGGGTCCACACCGCTAGGGCGACGCACCGTGACGTCCTTATCAATTTCGCTACGTGGTACAAAACCGGTTTTGTTGAGGACAGTTTCAAGCACGTTGCGCCGCTGACCTTCGCGCAACGCTACATGCATGAACTCTTCGCGGCTCATCTTCGTTGGCTTCATGTCATCAACGAGGTCGTAGCGTTCATCGGCGAATGCGCCAACGAGAAGGGTAATATAGGCGTCCCAGCTGCGATCGAGCGATTGGAAGTCCTCAGCGGTCATGTTGCGGTAATGGGGGCGACCATATTTACCAGCAAAATATCCTCTTATCTCAGCAAAATTCGACTCTACTGTGAGGTCTTCTTGCTTCGTTTCCTTTGTAGCGGCCTGGGCCATTTGAAATTCTCCGTGCGTGCACTGTTTCGTGCGTGTTCTACTAACCACTATGCCCGGCGTGTGTGACAACTGCGTGAAGGTTGCGTGACGGCTGTGTGAAACTTCGCGGTTTCAGGCGCTTGCCAGCCTTATCCCGGGTGCCTATACTGGCCCTTATGAAAGACCTCAGCGCAGTGTCGGCAGGCGAGCAAACGACGGCTCTAACGCCCAAAGAACCGCCCAGCGCGCCCAATCCGGGCGAGCTGTATGCCGCGCTTGACCTTGGCACCAACAACTGCCGTTTGCTCATCGCGCGGCCCAGTTTTCAACAGCACAACCAGCATAAAACGCTCAAGGTCGTGGATTCCTATTCGCGCATCGTGCGGTTGGGCGAGGGGGTCTCCGAATCGGGTCGCCTGAGCGAAGAGGCCATGCGCCGCACCCTGCGGGCGCTTGCCACATGCAAACAGAAGCTGAACCGCTATGGCATCGCGAAATACCGTTTCGTGGCGACGGAAGCCTGCCGTCGCGCTAACAACGCGGAAACATTCCTGGGCCGCGTGCGTGACGAGCTGGGCTTAAGTATCGATATCATCAGCAACGAGGAAGAAGCACGTCTGGCGTTCCTCGGTTGCAGCTCGCTGTTGCAGAAGGACACACGGTGGGCGCTGGCGTTCGATATCGGTGGTGGCAGTACCGAATTCATGTGGGTGAAGATCGACCCCGAGCAGCCCATCAACTCGCACAAGCGTCACCTCATCCAGGACTGGACGTCGCTGCCTTATGGCGTGATGAACATGAGCGAGCAGTTCGGCGGGCCTGCCTTCACCGAGATGTATTTCGAGGAGATCGTGGCGAAGATTTCGAGCCTGCTGAACCCCATCGAGCGCGACAACCAGATCGCGCAGCGCATGTGGAAAGAGAATGTGCAGATGCTCAGCACCAGCGGCACGGTGACGACGCTGGCCGCCATTCACCTGGACCTGCCGCATTACGACCGCAGCAAGATCGACGGCATCAAGCTTTCCATTTCCGACATTCGCGGCGCGACGCAAACGCTCATGCGCATGTCACCAAGCCAGCGTGCGGCGCACCCGTGCATCGGCTCTTCGCGGACGGATTTCATTTTAAGCGGATGCGCCATCTTTGAAGCCATCGCGCGGACCTTCCCCATCGACAAGATCACCATCGCTGATCGTGGCGTGCGTGAGGGGATCATCGTTTCATTGATGCGCGAAGTGGCGGCGGTCTAAACTAGACCGAAGCGCCCATGCCGCTGCTTTGCACGCTCGCCAGTACCGGCGACGATTTCGGCGCCGCTTGATCGGCACCGCCCACTAGCGTCGAAGTGTCCATCAGCAGCGCTGTTTGCAACGTTTCAGCGCGCACGACTTTCGCTTCGGCGAGGGCTTTATCGAAACCGTTGACGCCTTCCAGCAGGTTAGTCGGGGCTTTTGCCGCGGGTTGTCCGGTGGCAGTGGTGACCTCGGTGCTGGCTTGCGCTTGCACCGGAGCACTGGTGCTCGTGGGGTTCAATGAAGCTTCAAGTGCGGTTAATGCCTCGGCCGCTTTGCCGCCTGTCGACCATCGCAGCGCCTGCGCACGGTTCAGTGCCGCAGTGGCTTCCTGCTCGCTCAGGATGCCATCATCCTTAAAGCCCGCACGGGTATCGGTGAGGGGCTTACCATCAGCACCGATGACCGGATTCGCTTTCAGGAACGCTTCAACGGCGCGGCCGTCATCGTTAGCGGTGCGCACCTGACCTGCGCTGCTGATCTCACCGGCGATGCGGTTGAAGATATCCGGCGCAGCACTGGGTGCTGCCATTTGCGGGGCAGGTGCTGCGGGGGAAGGTTGAGGGGCTGGCGCTGCTGCCACGGTTGCTGCTACGGTGGGTTCGCTCGTAGTGCGTGCGGTCGGGGTGGGTGCAACAGCAGCACGCATCGCATCTTCACGCGCATAGATCGCCGGGCGGTCGTTGATTTCCTCGGCCGTTAATTCGCGGGGGGCGACGGTAGGGGTAGCAACCGATTTCGTATGTTGAACGCTAGCCACAGAATGAGCAACGCTGGGGCCGAATTTTTCGGTCACCACAAGATTGTCGAGCGCCATGTTAAATGCACCGGGCGTATAGGTGCCCGCCTCGAGCGTCACTGCTTTGCCATTGCCCAGCGTGTAGCGCACATCGTCCGCGACGATGATCGAGCCGCTTGCCGTTTTTGGCAGCGCATCAACGCGCTGGAGATATTGATTCGTTGCGGTAGCGCGATCGCTGGATTGGCTATGGACGATCGATTCTGCACTATTCAATACACCTTTGAATTGTGAGGAAGCAGGCGATTCGCCAGCACGGGTAACGGGGATGCCGGTGCCTTGGAGATTCTCACGGGACTTGTCTTCCATTTCATCCATCATGGGCGCGGTGCCGCGTGCGGCTTGCTGCGCAACGCTTGGTAAAGGTGCATCCCACTTGAATGCGCCGGATGCATACGCGAGTTGCACCGCTTCGGGATCGAGCTTTAACGGCTTATCGCGGTTTGCAGCCTCACGATAATGGAACACGTATTCACCTTGTTTGGTCGCGGTGACGCGCACGCCCTTGGGCACATCGATCGTATCCAGCAATTCGCGCATTTCACCGACGCTCATGCTGTCGTTGAAGCGGCGGCCGGTGTTTTTGCTATACTGTTCGTTCACTTCGCTGACGATGGCCTGGTAGGTCGCGTCGTGTTTGTATTGAACTTGGCCGGTGTTCGGATTGCGGCTCGGTCTGAACACGCTGTCGAGAATGTTCACCGGATTCAGATTCTCAATATCCGCGCGAGTTCTATCGCGCGGCGCGCCGTAGCGTCTTTCACCTGCGATCGCATCAAGAATACTCATCGTCTATGCCCCGTCATTATTTAAGAACGTTCCCTTAATCTATCGGCTAATGGTTAACAACTGGCTAACAGTTTAACTATTTGGGCGGGTTGCATGCAGGCGGGGGTTCAGATATAGATAACCCTATGGCAGACAAGAAAAACAGCGGTACGCGGCGCGAATCGGTGCGGGTGAAAACCGCCAAGACGCGCAGCAATTCCAGCGCACGCTGGCTCCAGCGACAACTGAATGACCCCTACGTGGCTCGTGCCCGCGAGGAAGGCTGGCGCTCGCGCGCGGCCTTTAAGTTATTGGATATGGACGAGAAATTTAAGCTTCTCGCCGCTGGCCACCGTGTGGTGGATCTGGGCTGCGCGCCCGGTGGCTGGGCGCAAGTGGCCGTCGCTAAAGTGGGCGAAAAAGGTAAGGTCGTGGGCTGCGATCTGCTGGAAGTAAAGCCCATCGCCGGCGCCGAACTGGTCGTGCTCGACTTCACCGCCGAAGGTGCCGCCGAGCAAATGAAAGAGATGTTGGGTGGTCGCGCCCATGTGGTGCTCAGCGACATGGCGGCCAATACGACCGGCCATGCCGATACGGATCACCTACGCATTATTTACCTGTGCGAGCTGGCCTATGTCTTCGCGAAAGAAGTACTCGCCGTGGGCGGTGCATTCGTGTGCAAAGTGCGCCAGGGCGGCACCGAAGGCGAATTGCTGAAAATGATGCGCCATGATTTCACCACGGTGAAACATGCAAAGCCCGCATCCAGCCGTGCTGATTCGGCCGAGAGCTACGTCGTCGCGATGGGATTCAAAGGCTAATTAGCGCTGGCGGCCAGTATCGGCGCTCAGTGCGGCCGAGGCATCGCGTTCGGCCTGTTCCAGCACTGCTTCCGCGAATAGCGGATTTTCGGTGACCAGACGCGTCGCGGTGGTGATGCGCAACGCATCGGCATTGGTGCCGCCTTCGAACAGTTCCATACTGATCTCGACAGCACGCTGTTTCCACTGCTGGGCGAACGCGCCGTTATTGTCGATGATGAGGGTGCCACGGCGCGGCTTGCCATCGGTGTTCATCACATTGACGAGTTTATCGAGCGCTTCGCGCTGGATCTTTGCATCTTCTTGCGAAACATCGTGGCCGAGATTACGGCGGATATCGAGGATCTGGCGGCCGTAACGCGCGATATCGAGCTGCGAGCCCTCGCGAATGGCTGAATCCAGCAATTCATGCGCTTGCTCAAGCTGCTCGGGCAGCGACGCGGGGGTGCCGTTAGTAAGGGCGGATTGGATCGACATGCTTGTCTCCTGGAATTTACTGCTACCCGTGTAGCGTATGGTTCGTGGTCTTGGTGTGAAGATTAGATGACAGTTGGCTTATCCACGATTGGGGGTGTCGCTGCCGCGTGACTGTGCGATCGTATCGGGCGAAATGGCGTTGCGCGCGGGACTGCCCGTCATGAAGTAATTGGTCGGCGTTACGGGCAGGCTCGCAAAGCGCCGGTCGAACGCGGCAAAGAAAGTCTGCACAGTCGTGGTCGGCATCAGGCTCACGACGGCATTGAAGATCTCTTGATTCTCTTGCGAAAGCACGAGCAGCTTATCGATAACAAGGGCCTTACTTAAAGGGTGACTGTTGTTCTCCAGCGGTTCCAGCGACCATTTTTCTTGCATGTCTGGCGGGATGGCGCGCGCATACACGTCTTCACGCAGCTCGTTACCGTTGTACAGGAGTACATCCAGTGATTTGCGGAAGCGATCGCGGGCGATCTTGCCGATAGGGGCAGGTTCATTAAATTTGTCCATAACGCTTATTCTAGAAATAAAACCTCCTTTTGAGTGTGACAGTTCCTTGACAATTGCGGGGACGCATGCGACTTAGCGCTGCAATCCGAAACCTTTGAAAACTGAGGATTTGCATGAGCAAGTTACTTTCCCTTACCGACATACCGACCGCCCTCACGTTCGACGACGTGTTACTGGTGCCCGCCGCTTCCGAAGTGGTGCCTAAAGAGGTCGATACCCGCACCCGTCTGACCCAGACCATCGAACTCGGCATTCCCCTCATGAGTGCGGCGATGGACACGGTGACCGAAAGCGCGCTCGCTATTGCCATGGCGCAGCATGGCGG
>JBEIOT010000031.1:0-11915 GCA_040377415.1 Azospirillum sp.
GTGCTGGTTTCGCTCTTATTCATCACGATGTGAGCCTGATGTGCGGTGTGCTCAATAACCTGGCTCGCAACGAATCCTGTTTAGGAGTGGATGCCCGCCTGATGGGCATCGGGGAACATAATCCCAGCGATCTGGGAACGGGCGCGCGTTCACGCTAATGATCGCGGCTTGATGCGCTCGGGCGCATACTCCATGCAAAGGAGACCCCCATGACCCGCCAGGAATCGACCCCCAAACCCGAGAACGCAACGAACCGCGCCAAAGACGCCAAGCGCCAGAAAGAAGGCAGCGACGAGCGCCTTAGTAACAATGCTGGCTATGGCCGCACCACCAACACCCCCGCGACAAAAGAATAAGCGTTAGGTCGGCGTGCCGTCCGATGGGATGGCGAGCACTTTGCCGCAATGCTTGCAGTGCACGGCATCCGCTTCGTGCAGGAACAGTCCGCACGCATCGCACAGGAAGCGAATTTTGCTGGGGCGAATGATCGTCTGGATGAGCCGCAAGAACAGCGACACCCCAAAGATCATCACGAACACCGAAAGAATGCGTCCGAATGTGCCCTTCAGCGTAATATCGCCAAAGCCCGTAGTGGTGAGGGTTGAGATGGTGAAATACATGGCGTCCAAAAAGTTTTTCACATGCGGGTTGATGCCCCGCTGCGAGATCAGGACCATCTCCGTCATCACGAAAATGAAGATGAAAAGGTTAACGCTACTATTGATGATGTCTTCATTACGTTTGAAGTAACCGAAATCCTCGCGCAGGACCGTACGAATGCGCGACGAACGCATGACGCGCAACAGGCGTAACACCCGAAGGAACGATAGATGCAATCCTAGTAAGGGCGCCAGGAACGACAAGGTAGCGATCGCGTCGGCGATGTTAATGGGGTTGGTGATAAAGCGATCGCGGCGATTGGCCAGCCAGAAACGCGCCAGCCAGTCCATCGTCATCAACGCGCCGAACGTGACATCGGCGATGTTCATCCACACGTCGCGCTCAAAGAAGCTCGTAATGACAAGGTAAACGATGGACGCGATATCCAGGCCAAGGATCGCGTAATGGAACCGGTCCGAAGCCTCCGTATGGCCGTAATACAAACCGCGGATGCGTTCTTTAAAAGCCATGCGCTATCTTTTTCGTGGAAGGTAGAGATCGTCATTGAAGAACAGATACAGCGTCACGCAGCAATAGGCCGCAATGCTCAGCAGGTAAGTATCCAGCGGCGCATAGACGAACCCGGCGATCAACGCGGCCACGATCAGCACCGCCCAGGGCGCCGCCTTTTTGGTGATGTAGAGCAACCGGTTCGAGGGGGTCTTGATGTGGCTGATCATCAACGCCGCCAGACACGTGATATAGATGCTGGTGTAAATGGATGAGGTGCTGGTGATGTAGCCCTTCAGCTCAAGCACGATGGGCAAGAAGATGAGTATCGCGCCTGCTGGTGTCGGCACGCCGATGAAATAGTTCGTGGAGACGTTCTCCGCGCCTTTGGTATACATCACGTTGAAGCGTGCCAGCCGGTATGCGCCGCCACCAAGGAAGGCCAGCGTCGCCGCCCAGCCGAACACATACAGGTCGCGCAGGTGCCATTCATAGGCGATCAATGCCGGCGTGACGCAGAAATTCAAGAAGTCGGCCAGCGAATCAAGTTGCGCCCCGGTGGGGCTTTCCACTTTCAGCTTGCGGGCGATCTTGCCGTCGATGCCATCAAGGAACGCCGCCATCAGCAGCAGGATGAGCGACAGATAGATATCTTCTCGCACATAACTAAAGCGAAGCGCCGTAAGCCCAAGGCACATCGAGCTAAGCGTGATGGCATTGGGGATATACGGATAGAGGCGGTTCAAGATCATTTTTTAGACCAGACGAGCGAGTTGGTTCGGAAATGCTCCGGGTCCACGGCCAGCATCGTTTCGCCGCCCACCGCAATGCTGCCCACATTCACCAGCAGCTGATAATGCAGCGGCATATAGATATCGCACCGGCTGCCAAAACGAATGATGCCATAACGCTCGCCTTGCAGCACGCCTTGGCCCGGCTTGATCTCGTGGATGATACGACGCGCGACGAACCCGGCGATCTGGCAGAAGCCAATGGTCTCTCCACGGGTGTTCATCATGCTGCTGACCGTGCGCTCATTATCCTCGCTGGCCTTATCAAGAGCCGCGTTGAAGAACTTTCCGGGCACATAAACATGGTTCACGATCGTGCCGCTGGCCGGAAGGCGGTTCACATGCACGTTGAACACGTTCAGGAAAATGGAGACCTTGTGGAACAGCGTACCATCCGCGCCAAGCTCGGCGGGCAGGGGAGCTTGGGTCACGTGGCTGATGACCCCATCGCCCGTAGCAAGCACGAAGCCTTCGCCTTGCGGCACCATGCGGTCGGGGTTGCGGAAGAAATAGATGCAGAACGACAACACCACCAGTCCCGCGAGTCCGGCATAGGTCGATGCCATGAACAGCAAGGCCGCCATCACCGCCGCGATAAGAATGAACGGCTTTCCTTTTGGATGGGTTGGAACGAACAGCACATCTTTGATGGTAGAGAGCAAATGCATCGCAGGACTATTAGTTAAGTGTTGATCAAAAAAAGGTTTGGGCGGGCTATCGTTATCTTCAGGTTCCCTTAAGCCATGCTCTATAGACAGTATCCATCTATTTCGTTGACCCAACCCCGTTATAAGCTTAGCTATTCCCAGCCCGAGCGATGCTATTAGCGCAAATTTGAGGCTAAACCAGATAATATGTTAAAAAAGTTTTTCCCGCGCATCGCTGTCAGCAGTATCCAGCTGGTCCTGCTCACCGTCGCCTTCTGGTTGGCATTTTGTAATTTTGCACTGTGGTCAGCATTCTTTCAAGACTACCCGCTTAGCCTCAAGACCGTGCCACTCTTCGCGACTGCCGTGTTCGGCTTTGCGGCGGTGTACATCATCGTTCTGTGCCTGTTCTGCTTCCGCTGGACCATCAAGCCTATTCTGATCGTGCTGCTGATCGCCTCATCGCAAGCCGCATACTACATGGACACGTACAACGTCATCATCGACGATCTGATGATCACCAACGTGTTCGAGACGGATACCAAGGAAGCGGGCGAACTTTTCAGCCTCAGCATGCTTGTGTATCTTTTCTTCCTCGGCATCCTGCCGGCCATCGTGGTCTACCGCGCAAGGATCCGCTTCAAGCCGTTGCATCGCGAAATATTCGCGCGTCTTAAGCTGATTGGTGCGCTTCTGGCTGTCGCGTTGGTGCTGTTCTTCGCGCAAAGCGCCGTCCTATCCTCCTTCTTCCGCGAGCATAAATCGGTCCGCTTCTATGCAAACCCCGCCAATTACACCTTCGCCCTTGGCAGGCATGTGCGCAATGTCCGGCGCTCGCTGGAAAGCCAAAAGCCGCTGGTCATCGTAGGAAAAGACGCCAAGATCCCCGACGAGGACGTAACCCGTGAACTGATCATCATGGTGGTGGGCGAAACGGCGCGGGCCGACCGGTTCTCGCTCAATGGCTATGCAAGGAAAACCAATCCATTGCTTGAGAAGCAAGAGATCGTGAGCTTCCACAATGTGACCAGCTGCGCCACGCTGACCGCGTTGTCAGTGCCGTGCATGTTCTCCGATCTTCTCGTAAAAGATTTCACCGTGGCCAAAGCCAGGGGTAGGGAGAACGTGCTGGATGTTCTGGGGCATTCCGGCGCGCAACTGTTATGGCGCGATAACAACTCAAGCTCGAAGGGCGTGGCCGAACGCATCACCATCGAGGATTATCGCGATCCCAAAATAAACACGATCTGCGACGAAGAATGCCGCGACGAAGGCATGCTGATCGGCCTGCAGGATTACATCAATGAACATCCCAAGGGCGATATCGTCATTGTGCTGCACGCCATGGGCAACCACGGGCCCGCTTATTACAAGCGCTACCCCAAAGCATTCCGAAAATTCCAGCCCGAGTGCCGTACCAATGAGCTTGCCGATTGCACGCGTGAAGAAATTAATAACTCCTACGATAACGCCATTTTATATACCGATTATTTCCTAAATAACGTGATCGAGTTCCTAAAGACCAACGATAGCAAATTCGAAACGGCCATGCTGTATGTCAGCGATCACGGCGAATCACTGGGCGAGAATAACGTGTACTTGCACGGCCTGCCGAACTTCCTGGCTCCCAAAGAACAACGGCATGTGCCCATGATCATGTGGGTCGGAAAGAATTTTAGGCGCGTACAGATCGATGCGCTCAGGGCCAAAAAAGACAAGGCCTACAGCCATGATAATATTTTTCACACGTTGCTGGGCATGCTGGAGATCGAGAGCAAGTCTTACAACAAATTCTTAGACATCACCAAGAACTAGCATGGAACGCATCTGGCGCGCATTCTTCTACTCGATCGACGGTATCACCGCCGCGTGGCGCGATGAGCCCGCGTTCCGGCAGGAAGCGGTGCTCGCCGCGATCATGATCCCCGCCGCCTTCTTCCTCGCGCCCGACAAACTCTCGCTGATCCTCATGATCGGTAGTGTTGTGCTGGTGCTGGTGTTAGAGCTGGTCAACACCGCCGTCGAAGCCGCCATCAACCGCATCGGCCCCGAGATCCACCCGCTCTCAAAAAAAGCAAAAGACACCGCCAGCGCCGCCGTATTGGCGGCACTGGTCAATACCGGGTTCGTTTGGGCCGTGATTCTATTTTTCTAAGCTACGCCTAGCTATTCGGGGAATTGGTGGGCCGTAGTGGACGGACTTAGAACGTCCTACCTATCCGAAGTCTTCCCGGTAACGCCCGCCAAGCATACGCTGCCTTGAAATTGCGCAAGGTAATCATGCATCAAAATCCATCACCCTATCAAAAAGCTTTCGTTCGGTATTTGCGTTCGGGCATCCCGATCGAATTTCTGCTGAAAACTGCAGAGCCCGAAACGCCCTATTATATCTGGTCAACGCAAGATGACGATAAAGTTAGGCCCTCGCATGCCGCCAACGAAGGGCGCATTTTTGCTCGGGATAATCCTCCAGCCACAGGAAATCCAGGGGATGAGCCAGGTTGTCGTTGTATGGCGGTGCCTTATTATGGCAACCCATATCCCGATGCGATTGAGCCGATTTATCCCGAAGCACTCATCATACCGTTGTTGCGTATTCCTAAACTGATTGCTGCGTGGAGGGCATGGAATGCAGCACGTGCGGCTAGTCGGAGTTGGCAACTAGGTTCACACAAAACGCCACTGAAATGGAGAAATCGCTTAGAGAAAGGGAATTGGACTCCAGAAAAAATCACTCGAACAATTCGTGATGGAAAAGCATACAAAGCGCCCAATAAAGTTAATAAACAAAATGGAGCTACTGGGTATGAGCTTGATGGATATTTTGTTGTAGTGGATGACGTTACTGACGAAGTATTACAAGTGAGTGGGGAGAATTATTTCCCGGAAAAATTGCCGTAAGGAAAATATATGCAAACAACAATCTATATTTATTTAGAAGAAGATTCGGCATACCGCCCCACGCAAGCCATTGCTTTGGATAATGGGCTTTACCACGTTCTGCCCACGCCCGATTACGATCCCAAAGATGAAGATTGGCAATTTGTTCCGGGGTCAATTGTACGCTGTGAGGAGCGCGAGTCCAACGGCAAGCCGTTTTTGCTAGCTGTAGAGAAATTGAAATAGTTTATAAGCTGCATAAATAATAGCTGGTGGGTGATAGAGGACTCGAACCTCCGACCTCTACCATGTCAAGGTAGCGCTCTAACCAACTGAGCTAATCACCCGCTCCAGAGAGCGCGGGTTATAGCAAACCGGTCGCCAAGTGCAAGTAGGCGTTTTGCGGTGGATTTCATCTAATTGTCATGTGCCAGGGGGCGCCACACCTGCTACAACCATGGGCATGAGCGAGCCAGGCCTGCCCATCGAACGCGCCGATTTCACCCCCGCACAACGCCTGCAGGCGAAGTACGTGGGATTCGTGACCGACGCGCATCGCGACGCCCGCAAGCAAATCCCCAGCTACCCCATCGATAATGTCGCCCCCGAAGTGGTCTCCGACCGCGATGATGGCGTGTATGTCGAGGCCGAGCAGCGCGGCGGCGGCTACCGCGTACACGTGACCATCGCCGATGTGGCCGCCCATATCCGCCCCGGAAGCCCGTTGGCCAAAGCGGCGTGGATGCGTTTTGTAACGCTCTACCTTCAGCGTGGCACGGACCCACTATTCCCCAATGGTCCTACCGAGCGACTCGAAGAAAAAATGAGCCTCGAGCATAACCGCGAGCGGCTGGGTCTGACCGTCAGCATCACGCTCGACGATCATTTCCGCCCTGTGCACACCAGCTTCACGCCGGTTATTACGCATCCCGACAACTCAAGCTACGAGCAAGCGCACGAGCGCATGCAGCGCGACCCACAATTCCAGCTGATGGCCGATATCGCGCAGGGCGTAAAGCGTTCCTATTTCGATGGTCACGCCATGCTGCTCGAGGAGATCTTTAGCCGTCGTACGCTGAAACGCGTGCACAGCAACGACCAGTTGAAGGCGATGGAGATGGTGGCGACGTACATGCTGCTGGCCAACAGCGCCACCGCCGAATTCGCGCGGGAGAGCGAACTGCCATTCCTGTTCCGCAACTTCGACGAGACCGCCGACGATACCCATGCCACCTATAGCACCAACCCCGTGCGCCACACCGCGCTTGAGCGTATGGGGCTGAAAGGTGCTTACTGCCATTTCACCTCGCCCATTCGCCGCGCCCCGGATTATTTCAACGGCGCGATGATCCACTACGCCATCGACGTGGTCGATCAGCTCGGGCGTGGCATCCACGCGCAATTCCCGCAAACGGATGCACGCAAGTTGAATCACGAGTTATGGCAGCAAGCCCCCGAACTGCTGGCGCTCATCCAGGATGTGGGCATGAGTCGCACGACATATCGCGCCGCCCTGCAGCGCATGGTGAGCGATGTGCTGCACGACGTGGTGCCCGAGGGCACCCGCATCGATGACCGAGCGTTGCGCGACCTGACGAACCGTTTTCACTTTGTCGCGGCTCCTTACACGCGCACAGAACTGCAACGCTATGCGGATCATATGAATGCCATTGCGCGCAGCCCGCAGATCCGCGCCATCGACCGCGAGAACGAGAAATACGATCTAAGCGTCGACCGGATGGAAGCGGCTGCCGTGGCCGATAAGGATACGTTGGCCAGCCTTCCGAGTGATAAATTCAGCAGCCTATTGCAAGCGTCCGCCACGACCGACGATATGCCGCGCCCCCTTTTCGACGAAGCCGTTAAGCGCATCAAAGACGGTAAGCTCGATATGGTAAAGGACAGCTACACCATCTTCATGCGCGCACACCACGCGCGGGTGCACCGCTGGACCGCATTGAAACGCCACGTCGCACAGTTGCTGAAGAACGATCCATCGACCGTGCAAAGCATGCTGTCGCAGTTCGAGCGAGAGATCGCACCTGCGACGCTGGTACCAAGGGAAGTGAAGCTTCCGGGCGAAAAAACGGTGGATCGTGATGAAGCATCACCGATCTATGCGCGAATTTACGTGTTCCAGGGGAGCGATGAAACGCCCATGTCAGCGCCGTATTGCTCGTTCGGTCACAATGAGCGCGCCGCCCGCAGCCACGCGGCCTATTCGTTCCTAGAGCATTACGCGTTCGATCAGCTGCAATCGGCGAAGGATCTGGAACAAAAAATCCCCAACCTGCTGTATGCCGAACTCGAAATGGAAGGCACGCGGCGTCAGGAATTGCTGGAACAGATGGCGCACGAGATCGATGCGACCGTGCATTTCGAGCATGAGCGCAGCAGCACCGGGCAATATGTCACCCGCATCATCGTCGAAGGCGGCGACCTGCAAGTCCCACTGTATGCCGATGCTGAAGAACCCACCGCCGAGGAAGCTCAGCACGTCGCCATCCGCCGCATGCTGCGCGACGAAGGATTCAAGGTGGCTGTCAGCCCCAACATTCAGGGGGGCAGCCGTCAATCCGCAGGAATACTTAAAGAGCATGATCGAAGAGCGCGGCGGTACGATCGACATCATCCCGGACCCGCAGCGGCAGGGGCTGCACCGGGCCCGTATCGAGATCGCCGTGAACGGCCAGAAATTCAGCTTCAACGAAGAAGCTCCCAATCTTGACCGTGCCAAGCGTGCAGCAGCGGTCAAAGCACTGGACCATTTCAACTGGAGCTTGTCCGAAACGCCCGTGCGTACCTGGGCGACGGATGCGCCGCGCGCCGACCGCGACTTTTACGTGGGAAAATAGCTACGCGGTCTTCAGCCGATCCACGAACGGCTGGCTGCGCACTTCTTTCGGCAGGTTGAAATACACGTTCTCTTCCACCACCGAGAATGGCTCTACCGTCACCGGACGCAGCGTTTCGATGTAGCGGATGACGCGTTCTACCAGCAGTTCCGGCGCGCTGGCACCCGCCGTGAGGCCCAACTTGTTCACGCCCGAAAGCCACTCGGGCTTAATATCCGTGGCATCATCGATCAGGTAAGCAGGCACACCCATCTCATCCGAAAGGTCGCGCAGGCGGTTGCTGTTGCTCGAATTGCGCGAGCCCACCACCAGCATCAGGTCCACTTGTTTCGCCAGTTCCTTCACCGCCTGCTGGCGGTTTTGCGTGGCGTAGCAAATATCCTTCGTGTCCGGCCCGTGGATGCTCGGGAACTTCTCTTTCAACGCATCGATAATGGTTCGCGTATCGTCCACGCTCAGCGTCGTCTGCGTCACGTAGGCCAGTTTCTCGGGCTGCGCGACGACCAGTGTTGCCACGTCTTCGACGTTCTCAACGAGGTACACTTTCTTCACGCGGCCGCTCGTGCCTTCCACTTCCGGATGCCCCGCATGGCCGATGAGCACGATCTCATACCCCTCGCGCTCATACCGTCGCGCCTGGTTATGCACCTTGGTCACCAGCGGACAGGTGGCGTCGATGGCGGGCAGGGCGCGCTCGCGGGCCATGCCCTCGACCTTTTCCGCCACCCCATGCGCCGAGAACACGATGATGCCGCCTTCGGGCACATCATCCACTTCCTTCACGAACACCACGCCTTTGGCGCGCAGATCCTCGACCACCCATTTATTATGCACGATCTCGTGGCGCACATAGATGGGCGCGCCATAGAGCTTCAACGCCTGTTCCACGATCTCGATAGCCCGGTCCACCCCCGCGCAGAACCCGCGCGGCGCAGCCAAGTATACAGTCAGGTTCTGGGCGGCTTCCATGGGCTCGTTCCTAGTCGCAAAGCCACATATTGTCCACTACGCGGCAGCGGGTTCCAGATAATCGCGTTTGCCTAACGGCACGCCGTTATGGCGCAGGATGGCATAGACCGTGGTGACGTGGAAATAGAGGTTCGGCAGTGCGAACCCGAGCAGGTATTGCTGGCCGGTGAATTTCAGCGCATTGCCACCGACCGTCAGCGCAATGGCCTTTTCTTCGGAACCATCGATCTGCGCGGGTTTGATGCCATTAAGGAAGGCGATGGTCTTTTTAATGCGCTCCTGCAATTCATCGAAGCTCGTTTCCGTATCGGCAAAACTCGGCGCTTCCATACCAGCTAGGCGCGCGCCAGCCCCTTTGCTGATATCCGAGGCGATCTGCACCTGTCGCGCCAGCGGCAGCATATCGGGCGCCAGGCGGGCATTCACATACACGCTCGGGTCAATTTTGCGGGCTTCGGCGTCTGCCGCGCCTTTGGCAAGGATATCACCCAGAATGCCAAGGTGACGGATAAGCACAGGAATGGAAGCCTGATACATGGAAAGCGACATACGATACTCCGGTTGATGTGCCGGTGACTTAGGGAGCGACAGCGATATGCGCAAGGGCGAGGTATTGCTCGCTCTGCATCTCGTGCAGACGGCTGGCGGTGCGCGCGAATTCGAAACTGCCATCGCCAGCGGGGTAAAGCGCATCCGGCGCTACTTCCGCCGTGGCGATGAATTTCACGCGGTGGTCATACAGCGCATCGATCAGCGTCACGAAACGCTTGGCCTCGTTGCGCTCCTCGCGTGTCATGGCTGGAATGCCCTGCAACAGCAATGTGTGGCAAATACGCGCCAAGGCGAGGTAATCATTCGCCCCCAGCGGACGCATGCACAGTTCACCAAAGGTGAGCCACGCGATACCCTGCGCATGCTTGTCCACCCGCAAGGTGCGCCCTTGCACCTCGATGCGTAGTGGCTCGTTCGGTGCGCCATGCGTCAGGCGTTGCCAGCTTTCTACCAGAAAATCGTCCGATTCCGCATTGCGCGGGAACACATAGGTGCGCGCCAGCTGTCGCCATTGCTCCAGTCGGTAATCGGTCGGGCTTTTCAGCTCCACAATGCTCACGCGCGCCTTCAGCAGCTCGATGAACGCCATGAACTGCTCGCGCTGTAAGCCATGCTGGTAAAGCTGGTGCGGCGGGCGGTTGCTGGTGAACACCACCGTCACGCCCGCATCCATCAGCCCTGAGAACAGACGCGCCAGGATCATCGCATCCGTCACATCGGTCACCTGTAATTCGTCTAAGCACAGCAATTTCGTTTCATCCGCGATCTCGGCGATCACTTTGTCCATCAGCTCGGCACCCGCATGCAGCTGGCGGAACGCGTGCAGCCTTTTATGGACATCCAACATGAACGCATGGAAATGCACCCGGCGGACCGCCACATGCTTTTTAATTTCCTCAACGAAGAGATCCATCAGCATGGATTTGCCGCGGCCCACATCGCCCCACACATAAAGCCCGGTCTGTTTGGGCTTGCCGCCCATCAGGCGCGAAAGCAGGCCAGTGGCAGCAGGAGCGATGAATTGCGCGAATAATTTGTCGAATGCTTGCGCGGCAGCCCGTTGCCCGGCATCGGGTTTATAGTCCCCCGTTGCCACGCGGCGGTCATATTCGGCGATGAATTGGCTCGGTTGCGCTTGCCCCATGCGATTCTTGTAGCTAACACCATGGCCAATGACAGCCAAAATTACAGATTTAGCCACCTTGCGCAAAACCGTGCAGGATTGGCGTGATGCCGAAGAAGTCGTGGCGCTGGTGCCCACCATGGGCGCGCTGCACGAAGGCCACCTCGCATTGGTGGCGGAAGCCAAGCTCCACGCCGATCGCGTCATCGTCAGCATTTTCGTGAACCCCACGCAGTTCGGGCCCAACGAAGACTTCGACAAATACCCGCGTCCCGTTGAGGCCGACCTTAAGAAACTGGCCGCCGCAGGGGCCGATGCCGCATGGGTGCCCAGTGTCGAGACCATGTACCCCAACGGCCCCGCCATCAATGTCAGCATCGACAGCGCTTTCACCAAAGTGATGGATGGCCAAGCGCGCCCCGGCCATTTCGATGGTGTCGCCACCGTGGTCGCCACCTTGTTCGAGCAGGTGCAGCCCGACACCGCCATCTTTGGCCAAAAAGATTACCAGCAACTCATGCTCATTAAGCGTTTGGTCGAACAGCAGCGCATGGATATCGAGATCATCGGCATGCCGACCCAACGCGAAGCCGACGGTCTCGCCTTATCGTCGCGTAACCAATACCTAAGCAAACACGAGCGCACCGTCGCCCCCGCGTTGCACGACGCCTTGCGCAAGGCCGCGCGCGGGCTCACCTCGGGCCGCAAGGTGAAAGATATCCTCCGCTCGCAAAAAGAAACGCTCACCGAGCGTGGCTTCAACGTCGAATATTTCGAGCTGCGCCATCCGCAAACGTTGGAGACGATGTACGAATATAAAAAGCCCGGACGCTTGTTCGTGGCAGCACGCCTGGGTACCACCCGCCTTATCGACAACATCGCCGTGGAGTAGACATGCTGAGCGACGCCGACATCATGAACGAATTCGAAGCCGCGCAAGCCATCCTTCGCGGGCATTTTATTCTTAGCTCGGGTCTGCATTCAGACA
>JBEIOT010000120.1:0-6268 GCA_040377415.1 Azospirillum sp.
CCAATAGCAAGTCGAGCACGGCGTTGCCGACAGCCATCGCCAATGGGTTGCTGCCATAGGTGCTGCCATGTGAACCGGCGGGCAATACGCTGCCGACGCGTTCAGTGACCAGCGTGGCGCCAAGCGGGAAGCCGCCACCGATGCCTTTGGCGGAGCTGACCAGATCGGGTTTGATGCCTGCGCGCTCGAAGGCGTAGATGGTGCCGGGGCGGCCATAGCCGCATTGCACTTCGTCGCACATGAGCAGGATGCCGTGCTCGTCGCACAGTGCGCGCAGTTGCTGCAGGAATTCGATGTTCGCCGCGCGCACCCCGCCCTCGCCCTGAATGGGCTCGATGAGGATGCCGGCGGTATTGGCGGTGACGGCATTCTTTACAGCGGCGATGTCGTTATAGGCGACGCGATCGAAGCCGCTGAGTAGCTGGCCGAAGCCAGCGCGTGCTGAATCATTACCACCGGCGCTGATGCCACCATAGGTGCGGCCATGGAAACCGCCTTCGAAGGTGATGATGCGGTGACGGTGCGGTGCGCCGGTTTCATAATGATAGCGACGCATGAATTTGATGCCCGCTTCGACCGCTTCCGTGCCGCTGCTGCAGAAGAAGATGGAATCGGCGAATGTCGCATCCACAAGGCGCTGGGCAAAGCGCTCCAGCTCATCGGTCGTGTATTGGTTGGAGCAATGCCACAACTTGCCCGCCTGCTCGCGCAGCGCTTCGACCAAATGCGGATGCGAATGGCCGAAGGCATTCACCGCAATGCCACTAGCGAAGTCGAGATACTGCTTGCCCGAATCATCGAACAAATAGCTGCCCTGCCCGCGCACCATGCGCAGGCCGGAACGGCGATAGATCGGTAAATAGGGTGTGATGGCCATAAGGCATACGCGCATACGGCAAAGCGGACAGCTATTAAAGAAAAATGTCATCCTGCGAGCCAAAGGCTGCGCAGGATCTAGATCCTGCGCTCCGCTAAAGCGGCCACAGGATGACGATTTTTAAGATTTAAGGCGCCAGCCGCTGGCCAGCATGCGGTGCGCAGCGATGTAGAGCACCACGTTGACACCCAGTAGCACAGCAACACCCAGATGCGGGTCAGCGTCGGAGCTGCCGAGCATGGCGTAGCGGAAGCCGTCGATCATGTAGAAGAACGGGTTGTAATGGCTGATGGTGGCCCATACGCCCGGCAGGTCGTGGATGGAATAGAACGTGCCCGACAGGAACGACAGCGGCGTGATGAAGAAGTTTGTGATGGCCGAGGACTGGTCGGGCGTATCGGCGAAAATGCCGGTCATGAGGCCGAGCAGTGCCAGCATCAGTGTGGATGCCACGGCGAAGAACAGCAGGTAGGCCAGTGAGTGCAGCGTGAGCGGCACGAAGAAAGCCATCGCTAACGCCACGGTGCAACCGACGAGAAGACCACGGGTAACGCCACCAAGTGCGAAGCAAACCACCAGCTCACCCGCCACGAACGGCGGCATGAGCCAATCGATGATGACGCCCTGGAACTTGGCGATCATGAAGCTGCTGCTGGTGTTGGCGAAAGCGTTCTGCACCATGGCCATCATGATGAGGCCGGGGGCGATGAAGTGGGTGAACGGCACGTCGTGCACCATGCGTGTGTTGCCGCCCATCGCCAGCGCGAGGATCGCGAGGAAGATAAGAGTGGTGATCATCGGCGCGACCAGCGTCTGGTTCCAGACCTTTAGGAAGCGCCATGTTTCGCGCTTGTACAGCGTCATCATGCCAATGGTGTTCATGCGCCCCACTTAATGGGCATCGCGGGCGGATGCAAGGCAGTATCGGGAAACTCTATGGTTCGTCATCCTGCGAGGTGAAGCCTGCGCTAGATCCTGTGCTCCGCCAAGGCGGCCACAGGATGACAGGTGGCGGTTACGCCGCGAAGGCGATCACCGGCTCGACATTGTAAACGATGTCGTTGTTGCGGGCGTAAAGGTTGCTTACGCGAGCTTGTTGCTGCGAAGCGAG
The DNA here is from genome assembly GCA_040377415.1 of Azospirillum sp. Classification (GTDB taxonomy): domain Bacteria; phylum Pseudomonadota; class Alphaproteobacteria; order Rickettsiales; family UBA3002; genus QFOX01. The sequence goes on from JBEIOT010000120.1 coordinate 1,989, forward strand.
CGTGGGCAATTCGCGGTCGGCCACGTCGGGCGCGATGATCTCGACGGTGACGGCGTCGCCGTTCTCGTCCTGCGCACCGGCATCGTCGAAGAAGCGGCGTGCCTGGCCATCAAGTCCACCTTCGACACTATCAGCATCGAACAGCAAGGCTTCGTCTTCAGGCGAAAGCAGGGCGCGCGGTTTGGCGAGATCGTTGAAGCGCAGCGGACGGGTATCGACTGCGGGGGCAGTGAACGTGCCAACGCCCAGTTTGCCGTCGGAGCCATCCAGCGCATCGGCACCCGTCGCATTGCCCACGGTGATGGCGGTGGATTTGGGAACGAGTGCGCCATTGGCGGTGACGGTGTATTCGGTGCGAGCGGTGACGGTGCTACCGGGCTTGGCGTCGCGCAGCAGATCGCGCGCGAAATCATTGCCATTGCGCGGCACATTGGTCTGCACATTATTTGTACGCGGAACATACGGGTAGTTCGTCGCGAACAAGGCGCTTAACGATGTTAGGAGGTCGGACACTTAGGTTTGTGGTCTTTGGTTAGGGTGGACAATACGTCCCAGCTCTAGTTCGGCTCTAACGGCCTATGCGCAGAATATAAGGTAAAGCTGTGTTAGCGTCAAGCCCTGCCAGCCTCGTTATCCCGTCATTTCTTCATAAAAAAGGCCGCCCGGAGGCGGCCTTTTCGTATCGCAACTGCGAAGGTTTCGCCTAGCGGCGGTCGCCCATGATGCGCAGCAGGTTGATGAACAGGTAGATGAAATCGAAATACAGGCTCAGCGCGCCAAGGGTGCTGGCTTTGGCCAGGCCTTCGCCGCTGGTGGTGTAGTAGATCTCTTTCACCTTTTGGGTGTCATAAGCCGTGAGGCCCAGCGCCAGCAGCACGCCGATATACGGCAGCACCATGTCCAGCCCGCTCGATTTGAACAGGAAGGCATTGGCCAGCGACACGAGGAACATGGCCCAGATACCCACGAACAGGAAGGTGCCCCAGCTGGTGAGGTCTTTCTTGGTGGTATAGCCGTAGATGCTCAGCAGGCCGAACGTGCCGGCCGTGACGAAGAACACCTTCAGGATGCTAGCACCCGTGTAGATGAGGAAGATGCTAAACAGGCTGAGGCCCATGAGCGCGGCGTAGCCGAAGAACGTCGCCTTCAGCGTGCTGGGGCTCATATGACGGGCGCGGAAGCCGATGAAGAACACCATGGCCACGGGGGCGAAGGCGATGATCCAGCCCAGCGGCGACAGGCCCGCACCGCCATTGGCGTTCTGGCTGATGACGAGGCTGAGGAACGCCTGCGAGTTGCCGGCGAAATAAGCGATGATGCCGGTGAGCAGCACGCCGCTGGTCATGAGGTTATAGACCTTCAGCATGTAGCTGCGCAGGCCTGCGTCGGTAGCGGCGGTGCTTTGGGTCTGCACTTCTGCGGTGCCGCGATTCCAAGGATTCATGGTGGTTCTCCGTAAGTAGTTCACGTGCCGCGATATTTCCGTAGCACGCGGGCATTATACTCCCCCGTCGGCCAGCAGCGCAATCGAAACACGAGGGTTATATGGTTACATGTTTGTATAGTTTCAATAACCTACCCGAATATCGCCCTTTAGAACAGGGCTTGCAATTCCATTGGATACGGTTATAAAGCGCGTCCCCATCACGGGGCATGGAGCCGGGCGAATGGCATTTGCCTAGGCACCAACTGCGTCAGCAGAGCAACTTTTTTTATTGGAGAAAACAATGCCTAAGATGAAGACCAAAAGCGGCGCGAAGAAGCGCTTCAGCTTGACGGCGACCGGTAAAGTTAAGGTCGGCCAGTCGGGCAAACGCCACGGCATGCGCAAGCGTTCGCAACGCATGATCCGTTGTGCACGTGGCACCACCATCCTCAACGAATCGGATGCTACCGTGATTCGTAAATATTTCCTCCCCAACGGTTAAGGAGCGCACTCATGGCACATGTTAAACGTGGCGTAACCAAGCGCGCTCGTCACCGCAAGATCATGAAACTCGCAAAAGGCTATCGTGGCCGCGCCGGTACTTGCTACCGCGTGTCGATCAACCGTGTTGAACACGGTCTGCAATACGCCTACCGCGATCGTCGCAACAAAAAGCGTACCTTCCGCGCGCTCTGGATCCAGCGTATCAACGCTGCAGCCCGTGAGCATGGCCTGGTCTACAGCCAGTTCATGAACGGCCTGACCAAAGCTGGCGTAACGCTTGACCGCAAAGTGCTGGCCGATATTGCCGTGCACGATGCAGCAATGTTCAAAACGCTTGCCCAGCAAGCGCAGAACGCTTTGAAAGCTTAAGCTTTTAAAACGCAGAAATGAAAAGGGCGGCCAACTGGCCGCCCTTTTTTATTCGCTTTTGGATTCGACGAACGCTTTGAGGCGATGGAGTGAATTCTCCCACGCGCGGCCCACGAACTGGAGGTATTCCTCCATGTCCTTGAAGCTTTGCGCTTCGAGGGCGAAATGGCTTTGGCGGCCGGTGCGGGTGCTTGTTACGACACCCGCCTCCTCTAATACACGCAAGTGTTTCGTCATCGCCTGACGGGTGATCTTGCTGCCCTCGGTCAGCTGCGCGATGGAGCGCGGCTCGCCTTTGGATAGCTTGGTCACCAACATTAATCGCGTTTCGTCGCCTAGTGCGGCGAAGACCGGGGCAAAGCGTTTTGCGGTCGCGGTATTAAGCATGTTCAAAATGACCCTCGAGGTTGGCAAGCTGTGCGTCCCACCCGGCGTTGTTACCAGCCAATACCTCGGCGCGTTGTTCGGCGGGAACATTCTCGAAGCCGGATTCGCGCACGCTGACCTTGGTGCCCGTGGCCGTTGGTGCGAGGCGGAATTCGACGAGTGTGCGTTCATCGGCGCGGTCGGAGCCTTTGTCGAGGCCGGGATGCCATTTCCACGCGAAATAGGTTTCGGGGTCCATGGCGATGATCTCGCTGGCCCATGGCAAGTCGTCGTGGCCGCAGCCAACGATTTTACCGCGCGATACTTCGCCGACCTTAAACGGCTTGTCGGCTTGGGCGCAGAACCACTTGGCCAGTTCTTTATGGTCGGTCAGCGCGTTCCACACGTGCGTCATCGGCGCGCCGATCTCGATCTCACGGTAAATAACATTCGTCATGGTCATCTCCATTCTAGTTCAGGTTAGCGAGGCTGCTTTTGATGAGCAACCCATAAGTTGCATATTAGCGCACCCATCCCAATGTGCAACCTTTTTGTTGCGTTTTGTTTTGGGTGCGTTTTTAGCGTTGCAACCACTTCATATGTCACTATTAGTTCAGCCCATGAGCCTTACTGACATCCAGACTCGCGGCCTCGCCGCCATTGAAACCGCCACCGCCACCGACGCGCTTGAAGCCGTGCGGGTGGCCTACCTTGGCAAAAGCGGTGAAGTGACCGCGCAAATGAAGACGCTGGGCACCCTGCCGCCGGAAGCGCGCAAGGATGCGGGCGCACAGATCAATGCGGTGAAGGATGCGCTGACCGCTGCCATCGACGCCAAGAAAGCGACGCTGGAGCTGGCCGAGATGAACGCCAAGCTGGCGGCTGAGACCATTGACATCACCCTGCCCGCTGCACCGGTGAGCAAAGGCAGCATTCACCCCATTACGCAGGTGACGGAAGAGCTGACCGCGATTTTCGCCGATTTTGGTTTCAGCGTGGCCGAGGGCCCGGAGATCGAGGACGACTTCCATAACTTCAGCGCGCTGAACATTCCCGAGAGCCACCCTGCCCGCCAGATGCATGACACGTTCTACCTGCAGGGCGATGGCAAGACGCACCCGGTGCTGCGCACGCATACCTCGCCGGTGCAAATTCGTACGATGATGTCGCAAACGCCGCCCATTCGCATCATCGCGCCAGGCACGACGTATCGCAGTGATTCGGACATGACGCACACGCCGATGTTCCACCAGATCGAAGGCCTGGTCATCGAAAAGAACATCCATATGGGCCACTTGAAAGGTCTGCTGCATGATGCGCTGGCGGCATTCTTTGGTTTGGAAAAAGTGCCGATGCGTTTCCGCGCTAGCTTCTTCCCATTCACGGAACCCTCGGCAGAAGTCGATATCGGCTGCAAGCGCGGAAAGATGCGCTGGTCATTGGCGAAGGCAGCGATTGGCTGGAAGTCGCTGGTTGCGGCATGGTGCACCCCAACGTGCTGCGCAATTGCGGGCTCGACCCCGATGAGTGGCAAGGCTTTGCCTTCGGCTGCGGCATCGAGCGCCTCGCGATGCTGAAATATAACATCCCGGACCTGCGCACGTTCTTCGCGGGC
>JBEIOT010000192.1:0-3521 GCA_040377415.1 Azospirillum sp.
AGTTCCAGGTTATCGCCGATACTGGCGAGAGCGCGGTCTTCTATGACGCAAAGTTCGATGAAATTCGCGCGGGCAAATTATCGCTGAGCGGTGAAGAGATGCGCGAGCTCTATGCCGCCGCAGATGAGCAGCACAAACCCGATAGCTGCCCCGTGCCCAAAGACCAGCTGCGTGAGGCGCGCGGTATCGAGGTGGGGCACGTGTTCTACCTTGGCAACAAATACACCACCGCCATGGGCGTGACCGTCGCGGGCCCCGAGGGCAAAGAAGTAGTGCCCGAAATGGGTTGCTATGGCATCGGTGTGTCGCGCCTTGTGGGGGCCATCATCGAGGCTGGCCATGACAAGGACGGCATTATCTGGCCCGCATCCATTGCACCGTTCGATTGCGGGGTCATCAACCTGCGCGTGGGCGATGCCGCGTGCGATCTTGCTTGTGCCAAGCTTTATGAGCACTTGAAAGCTGTGGGCCTTGATCCGCTTTATGATGATACGGATCGTCGCGGTGGTGAGAAATTCGCGGGCATGGACCTCATCGGCCTGCCGTGGCAGCTGACCATTGGGCCGCGCGGCGCTGAGGCTGGGCTTGTGGAAGTGAAATGTCGCAAGACGGGCGAGAAGTCGGAGCTTTCGATGGAAGCCGCCGTTGAAAAAATCAAAGCAGCGGTCGCGGCATAGTGGCACTCACCCATCCAGTCGAGCGGTTATTGGCGTGGCGCTACCTGCGCGCGCGTAAACGCGGCGGGTTCATTTCCATCACCACGTGGTTCGCCATCATCGGTATCATGCTGGGGGTGGCGACGCTTATTCTCGTGATGTCGCTGATGAACGGTATTCGCGAAGAGATGATGTCGCGCTTTATCGGCATTGATGGGCATGTGACCGTGTATAATTCGCAAGGCGCGATCACGGATTACGATAGCGTCGGAAACATGATCATGCAGCTGGACGGCGTTGCATCGGCCACGCCGAAGATCGAAGGCCAAGTGATGGCGACGACGGCGGGTACGGCGCTGGGTGCGCAAGTCATTGCGACCCCCTATGACGCATTGACGAAACGTCCCTTGTATATGGATGCGCTGGTCGAAGGCAGCTTCGACGGGCTGCGCGATGGCACGGGTGTGGTGCTGGGCGAGCGACTGGCACGTAACCTGCGCGTGAAGCCGGGCATGGCGGTCACGCTTATTTCGCCGCAAGGGCGCAGCACTATCGCGGGTTTCGTGCCGCGTATGAAAACGTACCCGGTCACGGGCATCATCAAGTTCGGCGTGCATTCGCTGGATGGCGGTATCGTCCTCATGCCGTTCGAAGAAGCGCAGGTCTATTTCATGCTGATGCGCGAAGACAAAGGTGCCGCAAGCAACATCGAAGTGTTCGCGAATGATATCGACGATGCGCCGCAGGTGGCCGAGGCCATTTCGGCCAAGCTTGGGCCCAACGCGCGCGTACTAAGCTGGCAGCAGACGAATGCGCAGGTATTTGGCGCGCTATCGGTGCAGCGGAATGTGATGGTGGTCATACTCGCCCTCATCGTGCTGGTGGCGGCGTTCAATATCATTTCGTCGCTGGTGATGCTGGTGAACGAGAAACGTCGTGACATTGCGATCCTGCGCTCGATGGGTGCGACGCGCGGTAACGTGATGCGCGTGTTCATGCTGGCGGGCACGTGGATCGGGGTTGCCGGTACGGCGGCGGGTCTGGTGCTCGGCCTTATTCTGGCCGCGAATATCGATGCGATCCGCAAAGGCATCGAGGCACTCACAGGCCAGCCAATTCTTATCGAGAATATTTATTTCCTCTCGACCCTACCGACGAAGACCGACCCGAATGAAGTGGTGACGGTGGTGCTTATCGCCATCTGCCTGTCGTTCTTGGCCACCATCTATCCGGCGCGGCGTGCAGCGAAACTCGATCCGGCGGAGGCGCTGCGCTATGAGTAACGTGCTCGCACTCTCTAACATCACACGCCACTACATCTCGGGCGAGAATCGTCTTGAGGTGCTGACGGACGCATCGCTGTCCATCAAGCCGGGTGAGCTTGTGGCGTTAGTCGGACCCAGCGGCTCAGGTAAATCGACGCTGTTGCAGGTCGCTGGATTGTTGGATACGCCGCAAGGTGGCTCCATCGCTATCGGTGGCGAAGAAGCCAGCACGGCGGGCGATGGTAGACGCACGGCGCTGCGCAACAAATTCATTGGCTTCATTTATCAGTTCCACCATTTACTGCCTGAACTGACGGCAGAAGAGAACGTGGTCATTCCGCAATTGCTGGCCAACGTGAAACGTGCGGATGCACAAGTGCGCGCGAAAGCGTTGCTCGAGCGTTTGGGCCTTGGCCCGCGCATGGCGCATTTGCCAAGCCAACTTTCGGGTGGTGAGCAACAGCGCGTGGCCATTGCGCGCGCATTGGCTAACCGGCCTAAGCTTATCCTGGGCGATGAACCGACGGGCAATCTTGACCCTGAGACATCCGACAGCGTGACGCGATTGCTGATCGAGGTGGTGAAGGAAGAGGGCGCTGCGGCGCTCATCGCCACGCATAACATGCAGCTGGCGGCGCGCCTAACCCGTGCAGTGACGATCCGCCATGGCAAAGTGGAGACCATCGAGGTCAACGCGTGAGTCGTTTTGTGCATCTGCGCATGCACAGCGCTTATTCACTGCTAAAAGGCGCTATTGGGGTGGGCAAGGTCGTCGCGCTGGCCAAGCTCAACAAAATGCCCGCCGTGGCGCTGACCGATCATGACAATCTGTTCGGCTCGTTGGAATTTTCTGAATATGCGGTGAAAGAAGGCATTCAGCCCATCGTGGGGATGACGGCTTCGTTGGTGCCGTGGGGTATCGATACGCATGGCGCGTCGTTGCGGCAGGCGCCCGATGAGATTTTACTGTATGCCAAGAACGAGCAGGGCTTAGCGAACCTGATGAAGCTGGGTTCGGATGCGTATGTGAACCCTGCGCTGGGTACCGCGCCACTGCTGACGTATGACATGCTGGCTAAGCACAGTGACGGGTTGATCGCACTGACGGGTTCCATTTATGGCGGCATTGGCAAGCTGCTGCTCTCGGGCCGCCGCAACGATGCAGAAGCATTGCTGGCGCATTTGCACCAGATATTCGGTGACCGGCTATACATGGAGCTGACGCGCCATCAGTTGCCAGAAGAGCGTCAAATTGAACGCGCGCAGATCGACATGGCGCTGGCGGGGAACGTTCCTCTGGTGGCGACCAACAATGTGTATTTCGCGGATGCTGGCATGAATGAGGCGCATGATGCGCTGATGTGCGTGGAAGCTGGACGCTATGTGATGGAGGCCGACCGGCCACGTCTGAATGCGGAGCACCGCTTCAAGACACCGCAGGAAATGTGCCTGCTGTTCCGCGACATTCCCGAAGCCATCGAGAATACGGAGATCATCGCCAAGCGCTGTGCCATCTGGGCGCCGTCGCGCAGTCCCATCTTGCCGGGCTTCCATGTCGAAAAAGACGGTGTGGTGTTGAGTGAATCCGAAGCATTGCGCA
>JBEIOT010000236.1:0-2292 GCA_040377415.1 Azospirillum sp.
CCCTCGCGCCCGAACGACGCGGCGCTCTCCAACGTCTCCTTCCGCATCGAGCCGGGTGAGACGGTGGCCATCGTGGGGCCGAGTGGCGCAGGCAAGACCACCCTCTTCCAACTGCTGCTGCGTTTTTATGATCCGCAATTCGGCATCATCCGTGTGGATGGGCACGATGTGCGCACGCTGAACCCGCGCGACTGGCGCCAGCATATCGGCATGGTGCCGCAGGACCCGGTCATCTTCAGCACCACGGCGTGGGAGAATATCCGCATCGGCAAAGTGGGCGCGACGGATGGCGAAGTGCTGCGCGCCGCCGAAGCCGCCAGCGCCCTCGCCTTCCTTGAAGAATTGCCGGATGGCTTGAATACGTATCTCGGCGAAAAAGGCGTGCGCCTGAGCGGCGGCCAGCGCCAGCGCCTCGCCATCGCCCGCGCTATTGTGCGCGACCCTGCCGTGCTGCTGCTGGATGAAGCGACCAGCGCGCTGGATGCCGAGAACGAGACCGCCATCCAGACCGCACTGGAACATGTGATGAAGAACCGCACCACGCTGGTCATCGCGCATCGCCTCGCGACCGTGGTGAATGCCGACCGTATCATCGTGCTCAACGACGGCAAGGTAGAAGCCGTGGGCACGCACGCGCAGCTGTTGACAGAGAACCCGCTGTATAAACGCCTCGCCGAACTGCAATTCACCGAATAATGCAAATACTGCCCTACAAACCGGAATATACCCCGGCGTTCGACCGCCTGAATCGCGCGTGGATCGAGCAATATTTCTGGGTCGAACCGTTCGATAACGAAGTGCTCACCAAGCCCGAAAAATACATCCTCAACGAAGGCGGCGAATTATGGTTCGCGGTCGAGAATGGGCAAGTACTCGGCGCCTGCGCGTTGTTGAAACTGCGCGAGGATCTGTTCGAATTCACCAAGCTCGGCGTCGATGAGAATGCCCGTGGTAAAGGCGTAGCGCGCGCTTTGCTGCGCCACTGTGTGGAACGTGCGCGCGCAGTAGGCCACCCCGTGCTGCGCATCTACACCAGCCGCAAACTGATTCCCGCGAACACGCTGTACCGCGCCGAAGGCTTCATCGAACAAGAAATGAGTGCGCAGGACAAGACACGCTATAAGCGCGCCGATATCATGTACGAGCTGCCGCTATTGTAAGAAGATGTCGGCCTTATCGGCGCTGACCTGGTTGCCCAGCGCCTGCGCATGGATCATCGCGTCGCTCATGCCTTTGCTGAGCAGGAACGCGCGGATGATGTTGGCGCGCGCGAACGCGGTCTTGCGCGCCACGGCGGATGCATCCGCATCGCCTGCTGCATAACCCACGATGCGCACCTTCTTGTTGCCCTTGCGTGCTTTGTCGGCGATGGCGCTCAGCGCTGTTTTCTCGCTATCGCCCAGTGCGGAGCTGCCGGTGCTGAACTTGATGCTGCTCTCAAGGCTGCCGCTGGTGCTCACCGTCGGTGCGCTTGCTACCATCACTTTTTCTTCGGTCTTGGGTGTGATGGTCGGCGGCGGCGTGACCGCAGCAATGGGCGGCAATGCCGGTTTAGCTACCGCAACGGCTGGCGGTAACGGCACACTCGGAATGCTCGGCAGCGGCGGCGGTGTTTTCTTGGCGCTGGTCACGACCGGCATCGCCGATTTGGCCGGTGCGGCGCCGACATTGATCTCGGGCAATTCGCGCTTCACGGTGGGCATGTCATCCATCGATGGCAGCGGCGGGGCGCTGGGCATATCAAGCGGCGCGCTCTCGACCGAATCGCGCGGCTGCATGATGTCGGCCGTGGTCGGCACCGCATCGCCGGTGATGGCGTTAAGCGATGGCAACGGCTTATCTGGCTGCGTGCCAGGGATGGTCAGTGTCGGTAATTTCGGCAGGTCGGGATTGCTTGGCGCAACGGTCGGCGCTTTGGGCAATGCCGGTGCCACGGGCAACGCAGGTTTTGCGGGCGCGGTGTTGCTGAATGCCGGCAGCGCGGCGATATCGCTTTTCTCAAGCTTCACCGGCGCCGTCGATTTTGCGAGCGGATCGGGTAGCGCAGGCACGCTCGGCATCACCGGCGGCGGCAGCACGGCGGGCGGCATTTTCAGCGCGGCTTTCTTCGCTGCTTCCGCTTCGGCTTTCACTTTTTCTTCCGCTGCCTTTTTCGCGGCGGCGAGTTCGGTCTCAGCCTTCAGCTTCGCGTCAGCATCGGCCTTGGCTTTAGCGTCGATGTCGGCTTGCGCTTTCTTCAGGCGTGCATCGGAAGCGGCTTGTTCGGCTTTTAATTTCGCAGCGGCAACTTCC
>JBEIOT010000003.1:0-21625 GCA_040377415.1 Azospirillum sp.
TCTTAAACTTCGCGCCCATCTGCACGCCGAGCGCCAAAGCGAGATCGGCAAGCTCTTGGTTGCCGCTCATCTTCTCGGCGCCAGCGCTGGCGACGTTCAGGATTTTGCCACGTAGCGGCAGGATGGCCTGCGTCTCGCGATTGCGCGCTTGCTTGGCTGAGCCGCCGGCGCTGTCGCCTTCGACCAGGAAGATCTCGGTGTCCTTCTCGCCCGCACGCGAGCAATCGGCGAGCTTGCCTGGCAGGCGCAATTTGCGCGTCGCACTTTGGCGGGAGACTTCCTTCTCCTTGCGCCGACGCATGCGGTCTTCCGCTTGCGTGATGCACCATTCGAGCAGCTTGTTGGCTTCGTTCGTGTTCGCGCCAAGCCAGTGATCGAACGGATCGCGGATGGCTTTTTCAACGAGGCCGGAAGCATCTTGGCTTACGAGTTTGTCTTTGGTCTGGCCCTGGAAGTGCGGGTCCTTGATGAACAGCGACAGCACGATCACCGCACCTTCGACGATGTCGTCGGCCATGATGCTGTTGGCTTTTTTATTCTTCGTCATGTCGCCGAAGCTGCGCAGGCCTTTGGTGAGTGCGGCGCGCAGGCCTTGCTCGTGGGTGCCGCCTTCGGGCGTGGGAATGGTGTTGCAGAACAGCGAGTGGTGGCCTTCTTCGTCGTCTTTCAACCAGGCGATGGCCCACTCGACGCGGCCTTTTTTGTCGCCAAGGTCGGCGCTGCCGCCGAACACTTCGCCTGCCAACGGTTTACCTTCAAGCTCCTGCGTCAGGAAGTCGCGCAGGCCACCGGGGAAGTGAATGGTCTCGGTCGCAGGGACAACGGAGCCTTCGGACAACAGCGATGGGTCACACTTCCAGCGGATCTCGACGCCACGGAACAGGTAGGCCTTGCTGCGTACGAGTTTGTAAATTTTCTCGGGGCGATAGCGCGCTTTGTTGCCGAAGATCTCAGGGTCCGGACGGAAGGCGATGGTGGTGCCACGGCGGTTCTTGGTCTGGCCGGTGTTCTTCAGTTTTGTTTGCGGTGTGCCGCGCGAATAGGTCTGGTGATAAATTTGGCCATCGCGTGCGACTTCGACATCGAGCTGTTCTGACAGGGCGCTGACGACCGAGATACCCACGCCGTGCAGGTCGCCTGCGGTGTGGTAGACCTTGTCGTTGAATTTGCCGCCGGAGTGCAGCGTGGTGAGGATGACCTCGAGCGCTGACTTCTTGGGGAATTTGGGGTGCGGATCGATCGGGATGCCGCGGCCATTGTCGCGCACGATGATGGTGTTGGCGGGCAGGACTTCGATTTCGATAAAGCTGGCGTGACCGGCTACGGCTTCGTCCATCGCGTTGTCGAATACCTCGTTGACGAGATGGTGCATGGCGTTTTCGTCAGACCCGCCGATATACATACCGGGGCGGCGGCGAACGGGCTCAAGGCCTTCCAGCACTTCGATGTGGGCGGCCGAGTAATCGGAGGTGGGTTTGGCTTTCGCCGATTGGGAAAACATGTCGCTCATAGGCGGGCGAATATAACGAGAAAACGCCTGTAGGCAAGGGTTTCTGCCGGTTTTTTAGTGGGCGTGGCCCATGGCCATCGCCGGGGCCTGCTGTAGGCGGCCACCAAGCTGGAGCGGGCCTTGCAGGACCGTGTTGGGCAGGGCCGCTTCACGGGGCTGCTTGGTATTCATGAATAAGGCCCCGACCACGGGCAGGGCAGCCAGCCCGCATGTGAACAAATGGGGTAGCATGGCGGCCACGCCCCCGGCTGCGCCCGAGGCGGCATGCATATTCGTGGCGCCCGCAAAGTTCTGCATGGCTATACCGGTAAAGCTGCCGCTGCCCGCAGGCCCGAAAAGGGTGGCAAAGAAGGTGATGCCGACACTGATGGCGCCAAGAATGCCCGGCAGGGCGATCAGCGCGCTGGTGGCGAGGGCAGCGAAGCGAATGACCTTGCTCCAGCGAATGCCTTGTTTGTTGGGGTCTTCGTGCTTTTCGACCCAATTGGCCAGCAGCACCCCGCCGATGCCGATGCCGGCGGTGGCAAGCAGCGTGGTGACAGCACCCGAGGCCAGCGTCATACCTAAGAATTGGGTGGGTTCAGTCGAGGTCAGCGCGCTGCCCACACCTGGGATCGCGGCGATGCTTCGCTGGGCGGCAGCGGCCCAGCCAGTGCCCATTGGGTCGCCGGTGGGCGATGCGCTGATAAGATGCATCATACCGCTGGCGCTATCGGTCTGGCCGATGCCGATGGCAGGCAATAGGTATGGCGCAAGCGTCAGCGTGCCCAAGCCACCCAGCAATCCCCACGTTAATGGGCTGATATGCCGTTCATGCTCGGCATGGTCGTTGGATATGGCTGTGGGCGCCTGCATCATCCGCGAACGGCTCCGGTGGCGCGGGCGCGTGGTGCGTTACCGGTGAGGGCGGCCACTTCGTTCACGAAATTGGAGCCGGTCGATGAGGAGAATTCGCGCACCACTTTGCCATTGGGACCGATCAGCACCACGCGATTGGCTTCCGATAATTCGTAGTCGAATGGGATGGAGAATTTGTTAATGACGCCGCCGACATTGCCAAAACGCTGGCCCGTGTAGGGGTTGCCCAAAAGTTGGATGCCAGGAGCGCCCGGGAATGCTTTTTCTGGATCGAACGGATTGACGTAGTTCAGGCGCACGTTGGGCAGGTTATCGGCTGCGCGGAGGTTGGCGTAGCTGTGCATATCGCCACAGCCGGACACCGTGTAATACACGAGGCGATATTGGCCAGCGCCCGGTTGGCTCGAGGCCAATTGCAAATTCGCGGTCGCGTCGCGCGCTTGGGCGAGAACGGCGGGATCGATCTGAGCAGTGAAAGGCTGTAACATAGGGCTCCTCTGGCGATGTTCGCCAGTCCTACTCAAACCCTAGCCTTTTTGTATGACGGTTTTGTGACAAATCACGCCGCTTGGGCGGCATTTTGGGGAATTAAATCAGCGATTTCGCTGGCCACTTTGGCGGCTTGCAGCAGGCGTGCAGCCTCGTCGGGCAGGTCGATAGCGATCAGTAGCGTTTGGTCGGCGCGCAGCTTAATGCGCTGGTGATGCTTGGCAATGTGGCCGATGAGGGCTTCGGGGGCGGCGAACTTGGCGTCTCGGAAGGCGAGCACGATGCCTTTGGGCCCCGCATCCATACGGCTGATGCCGGCACGTTTGGCGGTGAGCTTGATGGACAGGACTGCCAACAGATGCTCGACCTCGATGGGGTAATTGCCGAAACGATCGGTCAGCTCGGCGGCGAAGCTGTCGAGGTCCTCTTGTGAATCGAGCCCGGCGGCGCGGCGATAGAGTGACAGGCGCAGGGGCAGGTCTTCGATGTAGGATTCCGGAATGAGCACGCTCATGCCGAGGTTGAGCTGCGGGCTCCATCCTTGTTCGGGCAGGTCTTCGCCGGGCATGCGTTTGCGTTTTAGGTCAGCGACGGCTTCTTCCAGCATGGTCTGGTAGAGCTCGATACCGACTTCGCGGATATGGCCGGATTGTTCTTCGCCAAGCAAATTTCCGAAGCCGCGAATGTCCATGTCGTGGCTGGCGAGCTGGAAGCCCGCGCCGAGTGAATCGAGTTGCTGCATCACTTCAAGGCGACGTTCGGCCTCGCGGGTGATGGTCTTGCCATGCGGCAGCGTGAGGTAAGCATAGGCGCGGGTTTTGGAGCGGCCCACGCGACCGCGCAGTTGGTAAAGCTGGGCCAAGCCCAACATTTCCGAATGATCGATGATCATGGTATTGGCGGTCGGAATATCGATGCCGGATTCGATGATGGCGGTCGATAGCAGCACATCGTACTTGCCGTCGTAGAAATCGTTCATGGTCTTATCAAGTTCGGTCGGCGACATCTGGCCGTGGGCGGCGCAAATTTTTACTTCGGGCACGAGTTCTTCGAGTTTTCGGCGCAGGTCGGCCATGTATTTGATGCGCGGTGTCACATAGAACGTTTTTCCGCCACGATGGTATTCGCGCAGGATGGCCTCGCGAATGATGACCGGATCATAGGGCATCACGTAGCTGCGGATGGCGAGGCGGTCGATGGGTGGGGTGGTGATGAGCGATAGCTCGCGCACGCCGGCCAGCGACATTTGCAAGGTGCGCGGAATGGGCGTGGCCGACAGGGTGAGCACGTGCACGTCGGCTTTCAGCTGCTTCAGCTTTTCTTTTTGCGCGACGCCGAAATGCTGTTCTTCGTCGACGATCAGCAGGCCAAGGTTCTTGAACTGTACTCCTGCTGCCAATAACGCATGCGTGCCGACTACGATGTCGACCTTGCCTTCGGGCAGCAGCTTTTTGGTTTCCGCAGCGGTCTTGGCGGGGGTGAGGCGCGACAGCATGCGCACTTCGAATGGTAAGCCTGCAAAGCGATCGCGGAAGGTTTTGAAATGTTGGCGCACTAGCAAGGTAGTGGGCGCGATGATGGCGACCTGCTTACCCGCGCTGGCAGCGATGAACGCGGCGCGCAGGGCGACTTCGGTCTTACCGAAGCCAACATCGCCACAAATGAGGCGGTCCATGGCGTGGCCGGCGGCAAGATCGGCGCGCACTTCGTCGATAGCGGCTTGCTGGTCTTCGGTTTCAGAATACGGGAAGCGCTCGGCGAATTCGTCGTAGACGCCCGCTTCGGTGGCGAGCACGGGTGCCGGTTTCGAGATACGTTCGGCGGCGACCTTGAGCAGGGCTTCGGCGGCCATGCGCAGGCGTTTCTTGAGGCCTGCTTTGCGTTTTTGCCACGAAGCACTGCCGAGTTTGTCGAGTGGTACCGGATCATCGGAATGGCCATAGCGTGATACGAGGTCGATGTTCTCGACCGGAAGGAACAACGTGCCGCCGTCGTATTGCAGCTTCAGGCAGTCGTGGCGGGTGTTGTTGACCTCGAGCGTGATGAGGCCGATGAACTTGCCGATGCCGTGTTCGCGGTGCACGATGAATTCGCCCTCGAGGAAGCTTGCGGCTTCGGCCATGAAGACTTCGGATTTTTTCTTTTTGCGCTGCGTGCGGATGATGCGCTCGCCGAACATATCCTGTTCGGTCAGCAGCGTGATCTTGGGTGTTTCGAACCCATGCTCGAGCGGCAGCACGGTGAGGCAGGGTGATACGCTGCCGAGTTCGTCGCAGACTTTTAGCGCATCCGGCAATTTCAGGATCTTCTTGATACGCTCGGCGCTGCCGGTGCTGGCGGCGGCCAGCACGACTTCACCCGTGCGGTGGGCGAGGTATTCATTCACGATCTCAGCGGGTGTCTTGCCTTCGCCGTGGCGGCGCTGGTGCAGCTGCGGGCTTGAAAGGATGTTGAGCGAGATGCCGCCTGCCGTGGGCGCATAGGGTGTTAGCGTGGCTTTAGCGTGCTGTTCCCACGTGCGGGCGAACGATTCGGCATCAAGGAACAGCTGCTCGGGCGGCACGGGGTGATAGATGCCCGCATCTTTCATGCCGAGGTTCTTTTTCCGTGCGCCATAATAGTCGGCGATGGTGTCCCAGCGTTCTTCTTGCAGGGCCACGATGCGGTGATCGAGTAGCAGGGCAGCGCCTTTGGTATAGTCGGCCAGCGTGCCGAGCTGTTCGTAATACAGCGGCAACCAATGCTCCATGCCCGGGCTTGGGCGCGCGGCGCTGATGCTTTCGTAGAGTGGGTCATCTTTCGTCACCGCGCCGAATAGCTCGCGGTAGCGGCCACGGAAGCGCTCGATGGTCTCGGCGGTGAGCATGACCTCGCTAACGGGGCCGAGTGAAAACTCCTTCAGCGGCGTGTCACTGATCTGCGTCATGGGGTCAAAACTGCGCAGGCTTTCCACTTCATCGCCGAACAGGTCGATGCGGATGGCGGCGTCGGTGCCGGCAGGGAATAAATCAATGAGTGAACCGCGGATCGCGTATTCGCCTGCTTCCATCACTTTGCCGCTGCGGCTGTAGCCGTTATCGGAAAGAAATTTTAGCAGCGCGTCGCGGTCCAGTCGTTCGCCTTGGCGAATCGAGAAATGTGCGTTGCGCAGAAGGCTGCGTGGCAACAACCGCTGCGATGCGGCGTTGAGCGTGGTGAGCACGATGTAGACATCGCTCGGGGTCTTCTGCGCCAGTGCGCTGAGAACGCTTAGGCGCTGCGATTGGATAGCGGCGGAGGGCGAAACCCGGTCATAAGGCAGGGTATCCCACGCAGGCAGGATGTACGTGGGGATGGTTGGGGCCAAAAAACGGATGGTGGCGGCCAGCGCCTCGCAGTCTTTGTCCTGCACGCTCACATGCACCAGCGGCAGCTTTTGCTCGCGCGCCAGTGTGACCAGCACCAGGGCCTGCGCAGCAAAGGGCACATGGGCGAATTCGAACGCTTGTCCGGCGATCAGCTTGGGAAGCGTTGCGGCCATTTACGCCGCCGCAGAGAAGTTTTTCAGCTCATCCAGCAGAGGCAGGAATTCGGGCTTGGGGCAGGGTGTTTTATCGGTCAGCCACGCCCAGATGTCGGAGTCTTCCTCATCTAACAGCGCCTCGAAACGGGCAAGGGCAGGCTCGTCCAGCGCTTCCATGCGCGCGTCGCAATAACGGCCCAGCACCAGATCGGTCTCCTTGCAGCCGCGATGCCAGCTGCGATAGCGCAGGCGCTTGAGCCACAGCTCGCGCGGCAATGGTGGGTTGGCGTTGATAG
The DNA here is from genome assembly GCA_040377415.1 of Azospirillum sp. Lineage (GTDB taxonomy): Bacteria > Pseudomonadota > Alphaproteobacteria > Rickettsiales > UBA3002 > QFOX01. Next base: position 6,656 of record JBEIOT010000003.1, read on the forward strand.
GCTGCATCCTGTGCTTGACTCCCTGAATGGCCGGAACATAGTGCTGGGAGCGAATTTAGCAAGGGAAAGCCGAGGCTTTATGGCCGATGAAGGGCAAGCGCAGGACGTGACCGGCCGCAAGGGCGACGGGGTGATGATCGTGCTGCAGAACAACGCCGAAAAGCGCATTACCATTCGCAATGCCAACGAGGTGCTGTGCAACCTTTTGGGTTATGCCGAAGGCGAACTGAAAGACCGTGAACTGGATGAAGTGCTGGGCGCCAAGCTTTCCGAGATGCTTAAAGAAGACCTTGAATATGCCGATGATGCGCCGGACGTGGGCGAGCTGCTGGCCCGCCAGCGCGAAGTGAAATTTCGCCATCGCCTAGGCAACGAGATCGTGGTGCCGGTTAATATTTCACGCCTGATGGCGCAGGGGCAAGATGCCTGCTTCCAGCTGGTGCTGCCCAACGAAGTGGAAGGCCGCGCCCAGCAGCAGTTGAAAGACTTCCTCAAAATTAATCTCGAAGGACGCCAGCGGATCGACGAAAAGACGGGTCTGCCGGATCGTTCGACGGCTGAGACCTATCTGGGGCTGCTCAAGAACTACATCGCCAATAATGGCATGCAGGCGGCGTTCGTGGTCATTCGCGTCGACCGTTTCGAGAAATCACTGGCGCGTTACGGCAAACAGGGCTGCATCGAGCAGCTTCAGCATGTGGCCAATTGCTGCCGCAGTACTTTCCGCGCCGAAGATGTGGTGTGCGTGCTGACCGATGCCACCATCGGCCTGGTGCTGCTCGACCTCTCGCGCGAATCGGTGCGCGTGGTGCTGAACCGTTTGCGCTGGAATGTGCGTAATCACCGTATCGTGTTCGGTGGCAAGTCGGATTTCTCGGTCACCATTTCGCTCAGCTTCGACATGCTGACCGAGCATAATGGCGACACGCTGCTTGATCGGTGCGAGGAAGCCGTCGGCAAGCTCGACGCCGATACGCGTAATTACCTCATCGAACTCGGGCAGGAATGAGCGCCGCGCTCCGCCCGCCACTGCTTTATCCATGGTTCGCCAGTGTCGGCACCCTCAAGGGGGTCGGCCCAGCCGTAGCGGCGTCGATGATCAAGCTATTGCGCGGTCTGCGCGGCGATGTGGTGAACGAACAGGTGCCGTGCTTGCGTGATTTACTGTTTCACATGCCCGGTGGGTTGGTGGATCGGCGGCATCTCAGCGCGGTCGCTAACCTGAAGGCCGGTGACTATGTAAGCGTCGAGGTCGAGATCGTCGATCACACGCCGCCGCCGCGCATCAAACGTCGCATTCCCTACAAAATCGTCACGCGTGATGCGACCGGCATACTGCTTCTCAGCTTCTTTACGGTGAAGGGCGATTACCTCACTCGCCAATTGCCGGTGGGTGCCAAGCGCATCATTTGCGGCACGGTCGATATGTATGATGGGCACCCGACCATTGCCCACCCCGACGTGATCGTGGCGCCGGAGAAGGCCAGTGAAGTGCTGGCGCTGGCACCGAGCTATCCGCTTGTCGCGGGGCTTTCGCAGCGCATACTGAGCCGGCTGGTGGTGCAAGGCTTAAGCAAAGTGAGCAAGCTTCCCGAGTGGCAGGACGAAAAGCTGCTGCAAGAGCGCGAGTGGCCGAATTTTTTAGAGGCGTTGAAGTTGGTGCATCAGCCACGCGATGCGGCGGATATTTCGCCCCAGGCACCCGCGCGCACGCGTCTGGCATATGATGAATTGCTAGCGGGGCAAGTGGCGTTGGCACTGGCGCGGCGCTCGCGCCAGAAAGAATCCGCACCGACAATTCCTCTGAATATGCGGGTAATGGCCGAACTGATGAAAGTGCTTCCGTTCATGCTGACGCAGGGGCAGCAGGATATTTTGGAGACCATCATCGCCGAAATGCAAACGGGCGAGCGCATGGTGCGCTTGCTGCAGGGCGATGTGGGTAGTGGCAAAACGGTGCTGGCCTTCGCTGCGATGGCACAAGCCGCGGCCAATGGCATGCAGGCCGCGCTGATGGCACCGACCGACCTGCTGGCACGCCAGCACTTGCAAACGCTGCAACCCTTCGCCGATGCGTTGCGTATGCCGCTTGCGCTGCTTTCCGGTAAAGACAAAAAAGCCTCGCGCGAGAAAGTGCAAGCGGCCATCGCCAGCGGTGCGATCCCACTCGTCATCGGCACGCATGCGTTGTTCCAAGAGGATGTGGAATTCAAGAAGTTGGCGCTGGTGGTGGTGGATGAACAGCACCGCTTTGGGGTGGCGCAGCGCATGAAGCTTGCGGCCAAAGGTGATTCACCGCACCTGCTGCAAATGACGGCGACGCCTATTCCGCGCAGCCTCACCATGACGCTGTATGGCGATATGGAAGTGAGTAACCTGACCGAGCGCCCGCCGGGGCGGCTGCCGATCGATACGCGCGCCGTGCCAGCCGACCGCATGGGCGAGGTGGTGGAAGCATTGGGTCGCGTCATTGATGCAGGTGAGAAGGCCTATTGGGTGTGCCCGCTGATCGAAACGCCGGATGAGACGAGCGAGAATGCTGATCTCGCGGCAGCGGAAGAACGCTTCCGCGTGCTGGAGAAGATATTCCCGGGGAAAGTGGCACTGGTGCATGGGCAAATGAAGCTGGCTGAGCGCGAGAAGGTGATGAAGGAATTCGCTTTCGGTGAAAAGTCGCTGCTGGTTGCTACCACGGTGGTAGAAGTGGGCGTGAATGTGCCCGAGGCGACGGTCATGGTCATCGAGCATGCAGAGCGCTTTGGTCTCGCCCAGCTTCACCAGCTGCGCGGACGCGTGGGTCGTAGTGATAAACCGTCACGCTGCATTCTTATGTATGCAGGCAAGCTCGGCGAGATCGCCAAGTCGCGTATCCAAATTTTACGCGAGAGTAATGACGGGTTCCTCATCGCCGAGGAAGACTTGCGCTTGCGTGGTGCGGGTGATGTGCTGGGCACGCGCCAAACGGGGCTGCCAGACTTTATACTGGCGGATATGAACCATCACCTGCCGCTCATTCGCATGGCGCATGATGAGGCGAAGCTGGTGCTTCATCGCGATATGAATTTGTTGGGCGAGCGCGGGCAGGCGCTGCGTATGCTGCTAGCGCTATTTGATTACGACCAGGCGATGGTCACGCTAAAATCAGTTTAGATATTCTCGTTATCCTGCGAGGCGCAAGCCTGCGCAGGATCTAGATTCTGTGCTCCGCTGCGCGGCCACAGAATGACGGCTAGAGATAGCCTAGGATGATGCTGGCGGCTTTGTCGCTGGGGCTTATGCTATCGTCAGCACCCAGCTGAGCGGGGATGACACGCAGGAATTGTTTTTGCACATCGCGCGCATTTTCATCGATCAATAATGGGGTGAGAGCGATGGCAATGTTCTCGGGCGTGCAGTTCTCTTGCAGCAGCTCGGGAATGATCTCGCGGCCGAGCAGTACGTTGGCCAGGTTCACGAATGGGGTTTTCAGCAAGCGGCGCACGAATGCAGCGGTGATGGCGTTGGCTTTGTAAGTGGTGATGCTGGGCAGGCCAGCCAGCGCGCATTCCAGCCCGATCGTGCCGGATTTGGCGAGGGCTGCGGTAACACCGGCGAACAGGTCTTTTTTCTCGGTCGGGTCGCTGACGACGAAGTGCGGCACGGTCCAATCCGCCGTGAGGCGAATGGTTTCTGTCGCCAGCGCGGGCGGTACTTGCAGCACCACTTCCAGCGTGGGGATTTTTTGGTGCAGCAACTGCACCGCGTCGCGATAGATGGGTAGCAGGCGCGTTATCTCACCTAAGCGGCTGCCGGGGAACACGGCCAACAAAGGCGTTTCGGCGGCGATCTTATAGCGTTTGCGGAAGGCGACACCATCGCCTTTTTCTTTCCACCACCACGCGATCTCGTGGCCGACGAATTCGGCCCGCATGCCTTCTTTGGTGAAGTAGGGTGGCTCGAACGGCAGCAAGGTGAGCTGGCAATCCATGATCTTCGCCACTTTTTTGGCGCGGTGCGCTTTGTAGGCCCACACGGTCGGTGCCACGTAGTGGATGAATTTCGGCAATTGCGCGCCGCGCTTGCGTAGCAACTCGTTCACGCGGAAATTGAAGCCCAACGAATCGATAGTAACGACGATATCGGGATGTTCACGCTCGATGAAGTCGGCCGTTTGGCGAATGCGGCGTTTCAGGCGCAGCGCATGCGGCAGCACTTCGGCGAAGCCGATGACGGAGAGCTCTTGCATGGAGAATAGGGTTTTTAGGCCCTGCGCCTGCATGTTGGCACCGCCCACGCCAATGAAGCGCAGCTTGGGATTCTGTTTTTTGAGAGCGGCGATGAGCCAACCGCCCAGCTGGTCGCCCGAGGTTTCGCCCGCAAAGACCGCGATGGTGGGCAATCCGATCATCGAGCTATTCGAGGATGGTGAAGCCGACGACGAAGATGCCGGCGGCGTCGGCCGCGCGCGCGACTTCGCGGCGGTTCACGATGAGCGAGGCGCCAGCCTCGATAGCGATGCCGGCGAGGCCAGCTTCGGCAGCGCGGTGCACGGTCTCGACGCCGATGGTTGGCAAGTCGACGCGACGTTCCTGCTGCGGTTTTTTCACTTTGACCAGAACGCCGCCCAGGCCTTCTTTAAGATGCACGACGCGGCTGATGAGGGCGTCGGTGCCTTCGACGGCTTCGACACCGAGGACTTTTTGGTTATGCACGACGCAGGCTTGGCCGATGTCGAGTTCGCCGATGGAGCGGGCGATCTTAGCGCCGAAGGCGATGTCGGCCTGCGCGCGTTTGTCGGGCATCAGACTGCCGATGAGGCCTTCGGGGGCTACGAGGTCTTTCACGACTTCTTCGGCGCCGCAGACTTTGAAGCCTTCTTCCTCGAGGAATTGCACGATGGTGGTGAGCAATTCGTTGTCGCCCACCAGCAGTTGTGAACCGATGCGCGCCAGCAGCTTGGTACCTTTAAGGTCTGGGCGAAGCGTGCTGATCTTGGGTTTGGTGACGTAGCCTGCCAGTACTAGTTCTTCGACATGTTGCTTGCGCAGCAGGTCGATGGCTTTGCCGATGGCGCCGAGGCGGATCCATGCATAATTGTCGCCGGTGGCGGCGACGGTCTCTTCATCCGCTGCGTCTTCCACAGCGAGCACGAAGTAAGGGCGACCCGAAGCTTCGCAAGCATGAATGAGGGTGCGCGGCAATTCGCCACGGCCAGCGATGATGCCAAGTTTGGGCAGGCCGGGATTCAGCTGGTGGGCGGCGCTCATGCAGCGGTCTTTGCGGGAGTGCAGAAAGCGCGCGCAGTATCGGTCAGCACGAAGTCGAGCAGGTTCTTGACTTCGGGTTGGGTAGCGCTGGCTTTCATTTTCTCGGCGCGTTCGCTGAGGGTGCCTTGCGTGCTTTGGAATAGTTCTTTGAAGGCATGGCGAAGTGCGTGAATGTTTTCACGCTCGACATTGCGACGCTTCAGGCCGGTGAGGTTCAAGCCATCCAACGATGCGCGTTCGCCTTTGACGGTACCGTAGGGAATCACGTCCTTTTCGACCGCGGACATGCCGCCGATGAAGGCGTGCTGGCCAATGCGTACGAACTGGTGAATGGCGCTGAGGCCGCCAATAATAGCAAAATCGCCGACGGTGACGTGACCCGCGATGGTGGCGTTGTTGGCGAGGATGCAGTTGCTGCCGACCTGGCAATCATGCGCGACATGCGCGCTGGTCATGAACAGATTGTTATCGCCAACAGTGGTGTTGCCGCCGCCGCCTTCGGTGCCGGGGTTCATGGTCACGTGTTCGCGAATGACGTTGTTCTTGCCAATGACGAGCGTCGTTTTTTCACCGGCGAATTTTTTATCCTGTGGCGGGCTGCCGAGGCTGGCGAATGGAAATACCGTGGTGCCTTCGCCGATATCCGTGTGACCGTCGACCACGACATGGCTGTGCAGGGTCACGTTGGCAGCAAGAGTGACGTTCGCGCCAATGACGCAATAGGGACCCACGCTGCAGCTGTCGCCAATTTGCGCGCCGTCGGCAATCACAGCGGTAGGGTGAATGTTGCTCATTAGATGCCCGACTTATCTTCCATGATCATGGCAGAGAAGGTGGCATCGGCCACTTTTTGGCCATTCACGGTGCCAACGCCCTTGAACTTCCACACGTTGCCGCGCGAGCGTTGCGCGTCACATTGCAGATATAACACATCGCCCGGAACGACGGGTTTGCGGAATTTGGCTTCTTCGATGCTCATGAAATAGACCACTTTGCCGTGCGCGGTCTTGCCCATGGTGTGCACCACGAGGCAGGCGGCGCTTTGCGCCATGGCTTCAACGATAAGTACGCCCGGCATGACGGGGTGGCTGGGGAAGTGACCACGGAAGAAATCTTCTTTGCCGGTCACGTCCTTGATGCCCAGAATGGACTGGCCTTCGACGATGTTAACGATGCGATCAAGCAGCAGCATGGGGTCGCGATGCGGGATCAGCGTTTGGATGCCGTCCACGTCGTAGCTGGGGAGTTCTTTCTGGATGGTAGCAACGTTAGTCATTCGTTCCTCTTTTAGGCTTGATCAGGCGAGACAGGGCAATGGTCTGGCGATGCCAGTCGACAACGGGTACGGCGGGAGCGCCACCATAGGAAGTTCCAGCGGGAATGTCACTCATCACGCCGGATTTAGCAGCGATTTTTGCGCCAGCGCCGATCTTGAGGTGGCCCGCGATGCCGGATTGACCCGCGAGGACTGCGCCATCGCCGATGCGGGTGGAACCTGATATGCCAACTTGCGCGATGATGACGGCACGTTTGCCGATGTTCACGTTATGGCCGATCTGCACGAGGTTATCGATCTTGCTGCCTTCGCCGATGTAGGTGTCGGGGCCCGTGCCACGGTCGATGGTGGTGTTGGAGCCGATCTCGACATCGTCTTCGATGACAACGCGTCCAAGCTGCGGCACTTTCACGTGGCCTTCGCGGTTGAGGGCGAAACCAAAACCATCCTGACCGATCTGCACGCCGCGATGGATGAGTACGCGGTTGCCGATGATGGCGTGGCTGATGCTGGTGAGGCCACCCACTTGCGTGTTCTTGCCGATCTGCACGCCTTGTTCGATCACAGCGTTGGGACCAATGCAGCTATGGTCGCCGATCACGGCATGCGCACCGATCACCGCGCCAGCACCGATGGAGACATCGTTGCCCAGTGTGGCCGTGGGGTGCACGTGCGACGCAGGATGGATGCCTGCTTCGGGTCGCGCCTGCGGATAGAACTTTTGTGCGGCGAGTGCATAGCAACGGTAGGGATCTTCCGTCAGCAGCACGGCCATGCCTTTGGGCGCTTTATCGGCGAATTTGGGGCGCACGAAACACGCACCTGCTTCGCTGGTAAGGAACTGTTCAACGTATTTGCTGTTGTCGAAGAAGCTAACTTCCGTGATCGACGCACGATCCAGCGGTGCCACGTCTTTCAGCGGCCGCGAACCCAGATCGGGGTTGGCAAGCGTTGCACCCGTTGCTACGGCCAGATCGCTGGCAGTGAACGGGCCGTGATTCGCGAAGAAACGGCTATCGACCATGTTAAGCAGCCCGCAGGCGTTAGAACTTCACTGCCACGTTGGGCAGCTTGGTGTTCAGACGGTTCAGCACTTCGGTGGTGATGTCGAGCGCGGGATCGGTGTAGAGCACCTGCGCGGAGCTGAGTACGATGTTCAGCTTTTTCTCGGCAGCCACTTCTTTCGTGATCTGGATCACCGTCTGCTGAATGTTCTGCAGCGAGGTGGCCAGGGCCTTATCGACCGCCGATTTTTTTTGCTGAACTTCGCGCTGCGCGTTGGCGGCTTTGGTGCGGAATTCTTTTACCTTTTGCTCGAACGCGGCCTTGTCGACATTGCCTTGCTGCTTAGCGAGGGCCTGGTCTTCAGCGAGCAGCGACTTTTCTTTGGCATCGAGCTCGGCTTGGAAGGTTTTTTGTTTGCTTTGCAGCTGGCTGCGCACCGATTGCGCGGCTTTGGAATCGCGCATGATCTTGGCTGTGTCGACAACGCCGACGGTGGTCTCGGCCGAGGCAGGAGCAGCGGCGAGCAGGCTAACGGCGAAAAGAGCGGCGAAAAGACGGTTCATAACGGGTTTCATGGGACAACCTTTCAAAGTGACACAATGCGGGAGTGGTTTGCCCGATTTCCTACTGGAAATCTAGTCATTTGTGAGGCTTGAGGGACGTTGGGGCAGCTCAGCCATCCAGTTGCCCCATTCAAGGGGGTGCTACGCCACGCGAAGCGATGGCACGGAACAAGGAAATAGGCCGATTTCAGGGAGTTTAGAAGCGGGTGCCGAAGCTGAAGCGAACAAGTTCTTCTTCGTCGAAGTCCTGTTTCAGGAATGCTTTGGCGAAATCAACACGGATGGGGCCGAAGGGCGATGCCCAGGCCACGCCGAAGCCAGCGCTTCCACGCATATTGCTTGAATCCGCGACGCCGGGACCGGTCTCGTCGATGTCCCACTCGCTGCCGATATCTACGAAGGTGGCGCCGCTAACGCCCAGATCTTCGGGTAGGCCGATGGGGAAGCGCAATTCGCCGGTGGCGGCATAGTACATGTTGCCGCCGAGCGCATCGTCGGTTGCGGTATCACGCGCGCCGATGCCGGAGTTGGCAAAACCACGGATCTCTTTGCTGCCGACGAAGAAGCGCTGGCTCAGGCGAACATCTTTGCCAACGCCAACGATGTGACCCGCCTGACCAGCAGCCAGGAAGGTCCATTTCTTGGCGATGGGATAGTAATATTCGCTCTGCACTTCGTGGCGCAGGAAGCGGTCGTCACCGCCAATGCCTGCGACGTCCTGGTTCACGCGGAAATAGAGGCCCTTGGTGGGCGCGAAGCGGCTGTCGAGATCATCATAAATGATCGAGTGACCGATCATCGAGGTGAGATTCTCACCTTCTTGCGAACGAATGTAGACCGACGCCAGCGGGTCGATGTTGGTGATGTTGTTGTTCTCGATCGAGTAGCGTAGCTGGTGCTTGGTCTTTTCGCCCAGTGCGTAGCCCAGACGCAGTACGCCACCGACCGCTTCGCGGTCGAAGCTCGACTGGTCGCGGTAATCTTGCGTGGTCTTGTAAAGATCGAAGCCAGCGGAAAGTTCGCGGTCGAGGAAGTAAGGTTCGGTGAAGCCCACATCGAACTGCTGGCGGCGTTGTGCGAACAGGCCGCGCGCGCGCAGTTCCTGGCCACGGCCCAAGAAGTTGCGTTCTTTAACGCCCACGTCGGCCAGTGCGCCGTCGGTGGTGCTGAAGCCCGCGCCGAACGTGATCTCACCGGTCGATTTCTCGGCGATCTCTACATCCAGTTGCGTTTGGTCCGGTGCGCTGCCTTGTGTGGGCGAAATGGTCACTTTTTCAAAGTAGCCAAGGTTATTGAGGCGCTGCTCGGTACGCTTCAGCTTGCTGCTTGAATACGCATCGCCTTCGGCCAGGCGGAATTCGCGACGCACTACTTTATCCAATGTGCGCATGTTGCCGAAGATGTTGATACGCTCAACGTAGACTTTCGGACCTTCGGAAATATTGTAAGTGAGGTCGATGATCTTTTCTTTGCCCGGACGACGCGTTACATCGGGATTGATATCGACGAAGGCAAAGCCTGCATCGCCCAACGTGTCGACCATGCGGTCGATGGAATCTTCGACCTCGGTGGCGTTGTAAAGATCGCCGGTCTTGGTGCCGATGGACTCATCGAGCTTAGGCACGCGGCCTTTGGCCAGTTTGGTTTCTACTTTCACATCACCGAAGGTATATTGCGGGCCTTCTTCGATGGTGAAGGTGAGGTAGAATGCATCGCGCTGCGGGCTAAGCTCGGCGATGGCCGATTTCACCTTGAAGTCGGCGTAACCGTTCTCGAAATAGAATTTGCGCAGTTTTTCCTGATCGTATTGCAGGCGATCGGGGTCGTATTTGTCGTTGTCAGACAGGAACTGATACCATTCTTCCGTGCCCGAGCTGATGACCGAATCCAGCTGCGAAGACTCATAGGAGTCGTTGCCGATGAACGTAATCTTCTGGATGAGGGCTTTGGGCCCTTCAACGATATCGTACACCAGGTTCACGCGATTCTGATCGAGCGGAATGATCTGCGGGGTAATTTCAGCCGAGTAGCGACCGCTACGGCGATACACATCGAGCAAGCGCTTCAAGTCGTTCTGCACTTTGGTTCGGGTGTAGATGGAGCGTGACTTAAGCGAGATCTCTTTTTCCAGATCGGATTTTTCGATCTGTTCGTTGCCCTCGAAGATCACGTCGTTGATGCTTGGGTTCTCGGTCGTGAACACGGTGACGACACCGTTCTGCATGTCGATGCCGACATCGGCGAAGAAGCCGGTGTCGTAAAGTTTCTTCAGCCCACCATCGAGATCGGCGCGGCCTACATCGTCGCCACGGCGAATGCCGAGATAGGTCTCGACTGCGGTCGCATCGATGCGTTCATTGCCGTCGACCTTGATGTCTTTTACCACTTCGGCGAGCGCGTGCGCCGGCAAGGCCAGCAAGGTGAATGCTAGCCCCAATTGCTTCAGCGAACGGGCGCGGGTGGTCATGACCCACTTGGTGCCGTTACGCGCGTCCGAAAGCAAGTGAAAGATGGTATTTATCAGGATGGTGCGCTGCGATTAGGAAAAGAGCTGCCGAACGTCGTTCAGCAGGGTCAGCGCCATCAGCCCTGCGATGAGCAGGAAACCAAAGCGGAAGCTGTATTCCTGGAATTTTTCTGCCAGTGGGCGGCCCTGCACGGCTTCGATGCAATAAAACAACAAATGGCCGCCATCCAGCATGGGGATGGGGAACAGGTTTACCATGCCGAGATTGACGCTGAGCAGCGCGACGAACCACAGGAACATGTGCACCGTATCCTTCACGGTCTCACCCTGCTTGGTCACGTCGCCGGAAAGCTTGGCGATGCCGATGGGGCCTTTGAGCTCTTCCACGCTGCGATCGCCGCCGAGCATTTGCCCGAGCACTTTCAGCGAGGTGGCGCACATATCATACGTTTTGGTCGTGGCCGTCCACAGCGACTGTGCGAGACCAACGTCCTCGTAGGTCACCTTCTGACTGCGGAAACCGATGAGCGGGCGCTTGATGGTGTTGCCCACCACGTCTTTTTCTTCAATTTCTTTGGGCGTGATGGTCTTGGTAATTTCTTTGCCGCGGCGCTCGATGGTGAGCTGTACCGGGGTGCCAAGGTTGGTGATGATGGCGGCGGGAATATCGTTGAAGGTCTTGATGCGTTTGTCGTCGACCTTGATAACGCGGTCGCCGCTACGCAGGCCGGCATGGGCAGCGGGCGAGCCTTTGATGACGCTGCCGATGATGGGTTGCGTGCTGGTGAGGCCAACGGTGAAGATGAAATAGGTGAATACCAGAATGGCGAGGATGAAGTTGGCAGCGGGGCCTGCCGCGACCACTGCGGCCTTCGCCCAAAGCGGCTTGTGGTGGAAGCTTTGCTTCTTCTGCGCAGCGGTCATTTTTTTGAGTTTTTTATTATCACCCGTGCTGGCTGCGCCGGCATCGCCATACATCTTAACATAGCCACCCAGCGGCCACAGGGCCAATTTCCAGCGCGTACCGTGTTTATCGGTGCGGCCAATTAATTCGCGACCGAAGCCGATGGAGAAGACCTCGACCTTTACGCCGACCCAGCGGGCGACGATGAAGTGACCGAACTCATGGATGAAGACGATGACCGAGATGACGAGCGCGAACGAGATGACGTAGTGCGCGCCGGATAATAGCCAATCGATCATGGATTCCTCAGATTTCTGTGGCGTGGGCGCGGGCGGCCTTGTCGGCCTCCATCGCATCCGCCAGCGACGATATGGGCGCAGTATCGGCTTTCGTCAGCGTCCCTGCAACGATTCTTGCGATGTCCTGATACGATATTTCGCTTGCCAGGAATTTGGCGACGGCCACTTCGTTGGCTGCATTCAGCGCCACCATGGCGGCGGCACCGCTAGCCAGCGCGTTGCGAGCCAGGCCAAGGCGGGGGAAGCGGGTTTCATCGACCGCGCTGAAATGCAGGGCGCCGATGGCGGCTAAGTCGAGCCGTGGGGTGGAAAGGGGCAGGCGGTCGGGCCAGCTCAATGCGTAGCCGATGGGGATGCGCATGTCGGGCATGCCGAGTTGGGCGAGCACGGAGCCATCGGTGTAATGCACCAGCGAATGCACGATGGATTCGGGGTGGATGAGCACGTCGAGTTGCTCGGGCTTCAATCCGAAGAGGTAATGCGCTTCGATCAATTCGAGGCCTTTGTTCATCATCGTCGCGGAATCGACCGAAATTTTGGCGCCCATGCTCCAGCGTGGGTGGGCGACGGCCTGCTCAGGTGTGATGTCGGCGAAGGTCGCCAAGTCGCGTTTCAGGAACGGACCGCCGGATGCGGTGAGGGTGATCTTTTCGACTTGGCTGCGGTGCTCGGTGGCGAGCACTTGGAAAATCGCGTTGTGTTCCGAATCGACCGGTAGCAGGGTGGTGCCGTGCGTGACGCAGGCTTGCATGACCAGTGGACCCGCGCAAACGAGGCTCTCCTTGTTGGCGAGGGCGACACGGCTGGCGTTCTTCACGGCGGCGAGGGTGGGAGCCAGGCCCGCTGCACCGACGATGGCGCAGACGGAAAGCTCCACGGGAATACTGGCGGCTTCGAGCACGCCTTCTTCACCAGCGACTACTTTAATGCCGGTACCTACGAGCAGTTCTTTCAGGGCTTTCTCATGCGCGGCGTTGCCGATGGCGACCAGTTGCGGGCGAAATTGTTTGGCAAGGGCTGCGAGCTTCTCGGCATTGTCTTGCGCCGTCAGTGCCAGCACTTCAAAGCGCTCGCCGTGTTGGGCAATTACATCCAGCGTGCTGCTACCAATGGAGCCGGTAGCGCCAAGCACACTGATGCGCTGACGCGCGGTGATTGGTTGTTTGCTGGTTGCCTGCATTACATGCCGCCTGTGCGCGCCATGAACGCGAGCGCGGCGACGATGGCGCAGGGGAGCAATGCATCGACACGGTCGAACAGGCCGCCATGGCCGGGGATGAGCGTGCCGCTATCCTTCACGCCCGCGCGGCGTTTGAGCCAGCTTTCGAACATGTCGCCACAGAGGCCGATGACCGCGAGGACTGCGCCAAGCACGGCGTGAACGATGGGGGCTTTATCGTAGTTGAATATGGCGGCGATCGCAGCGCTGACGACGATGGAGCCTACCAAACCTTCCCAGCTTTTGCCGGGGCTGACGGAAGGAGCGATCTTGTGGTTACCGTATTCGCGACCGACAAGGTAGGCTGCGATGTCGCCGCCCCACACAATGGCGAACAGGCAAATGATCATGGTCGGGAATTCGCCAGCGGGATTGATATTGCGCAGATACACAAGGCTGAGCGTAGCGGCGAGAATATAGGCGAGGCCGAAGAAGAACCAGCCGATGGAGCGGCCCTTGGTGAGGCTGAACCATTCTTTCCAAATGATGCCGGCGCCGACCACCACCATGACCGTGAAAGTAAGCGGATGGATGATGGTGAGCGCCAGCGCAATGACCACCATAATGATGGCGCTTTTGAAGCGGGTGATGAGCTCGGGGTTGATGGTGATCATGTTTGGGCCTCGTTGCGGCCACCGAAGCGGCGCTCGCGCGAACCGAAGCATTCGATGGCCTTGTCGAGCTCGACGTCGTTGAAATCGGGCCAGAGCACTTCGGTGAAATACAGTTCGGTGTAGGCCGATTGCCAGAGCAGGAAGTTGCTCAAGCGTTCGTCGCCGCCGGTGCGAATAAGCAGGTCGGGGTCGGGCAAGCCTGCGGTTTGCAGATGCTGCGCGATGGTGTCTTCAGTAATGGCTTCCGGTTTCATATCGCCACTGGCGATCTTGCGAGCGATGGTCTTCATCGCTTCGGCCATTTCCTGTCGCGCGCCGTAGGATAACGCGATGGTAAGGGTGAGGGCGCGGTTGTCTTTGGTCAGCGCTTCCACCTCGGCGAGGTCTTTTTGGATGTCGTCGGCAAGGCTCGCGCGCTGGCCAATGAAATTCAGGCGCACGCCATTCTTATGCATGCTTTTGGCTTCGCGCTTTACGTAATGGCGCAGCAGGTTCATCAGATCGCTTACTTCATCCGGCGCGCGATTCCAGTTCTCGGTGCTGAACGCATATAGGGTGAGATATTGAATGAACGGCCGCTCGCGGCAGGCTTCCAATAGATTACGCAGGGCTTCGGCACCCTGATTGTGACCGCGTACCCGCGCGGTGCCACGGGCCTGCGCCCAGCGGCCATTGCCGTCCATGATAATGGCGATATGCGCAGGGCGGGCGGCCGGTTGCGGCGTGAGCGATGCCTGCTGTGCCGCGCGCTTCATGGGTGCCTTAGACGCTGAGAATGTCTTTTTCTTTGGCAGCCAGTAGCTCGTCGATCTTCTTCACATGATCGTCGGTGAGTTTCTGAATGGCTTTTTCTTCGCCGGCCAATGCGTCTTCCGAAATTTTACCAGCTTTCTGGTTCTTCTTCGATTCGTCCATCGCGTCGCGGCGAACGTTGCGCACGGCGACTTTGCCAGCCTCGGCGTATTTACCGGCGATCTTCACCAGTTCTTTGCGGCGCTCTTCCGACAATGCGGGGATCGGCACGCGAACGGTCTGGCCATCGACTGCGGGATTGAGGCCGAGGTTGCTGTTGGCGATGGCCTTTTCTACGGCCTTGATCATCGTCTTGTCCCACACGCTCACGGTCAACATGCGCGGCTCGGGGGCGGTCACGTTGCCCACCTGGTTCATCGGCACCATACTGCCGTACGCATCGACCATGATGCCGTCGAGCAGGTTGGCGCTGGCGCGACCCGTGCGCAGGCCTGCGAATTCGTGTTGCAGCGATTTAATGGCGCTGTCCATTTTGCGGGTGGTCTCTTCATGGGCCATGGGGCTCTCCTTATTTCTTATCGATGATGGTGGTGCATTTGCCAGTGCCGGTCATGACGCGGGCAA
>JBEIOT010000134.1:0-5793 GCA_040377415.1 Azospirillum sp.
CCGCACCATTAAGACGACCGCACAGGTGGGGGTGTTTTGGGTTTGCTCCCCCAGGCTGTTTTTGGCCTGCGCGCCTGAAGAGCGCAGCGACGACGTGTGGAACACGTATGACGTGCGCCATCCCGTCACCGGCGATGTGCCGCAATACAATGCCTACCCGGTGGATAACGACGCCTACTACGCACCACCAGATTGCACCGTCATGGATTCCCCCGCCTGCGGCGAATAATTCCCTTACGTCGCAACTCATGCTGTGCGAACGCGAATAGCGTTCGCCGCCGCGCGAGGGGGGATATCATCGCTTGCGATGCGTAAGGGGGTGGTCTGCACCCCTTCACGCGCGGCAGCGCGAACTAAAAACTATCTCTTCAGATCTTCTTTGAGCTTCACGCCTTCGCTCTGCTTCAGTAGCTGGCGATAGACCTGCAGATTCTCCAGCACGCGCTGCACATAGTTACGCGTCTCGCCGAAGGGAATATTTTCGATCCACTGGATGGCGCCTTCCTCCGTCGCGGGCGGGCGACCAAAATCCGCCACCCAGTTATTCACGTTGCGCGGGCCCGCGTTGTAGCTGGCGATACCAAGGATGTAGCTGTCGTTCTGATACGCGATCATGCGGCCA
Organism: Azospirillum sp.; assembly: GCA_040377415.1. Classification (GTDB taxonomy): domain Bacteria; phylum Pseudomonadota; class Alphaproteobacteria; order Rickettsiales; family UBA3002; genus QFOX01. The sequence goes on from JBEIOT010000134.1 coordinate 623, forward strand.
AGATACGCCGAGCCCAGCGTCACGTTCGTCACCACATCCCAGATCTCCGGCGGCGAGAAGGGCAGGCCGATCTTGCGCGCAGTGTCGCTCGCCGTGCCGGGCAGTAGCTGCATCAGCCCTTTGGCGTTGGCGTGGCTTTGCGCTTTGTTGTTGAACTCGCTCTCCTGCCGGGTGATGGCGTGGGTGAGGGCAGGCTCGATATCCAATTGCTTGGGCGTCGCCATCAGCGGCCAACCCGCGCGAATGAGAATGACATTCTTGCGAATGGCCGACTTGGCCACCACCACACCGCCATACGATGCGTTGATGCTCGTCGCAAGGTCTGCCAGCAGTGCGAACTGCTCGGGCGTTTCCGCCTGCTCGCCGAGATGGATGATGAATTTATCCGCCATCTGCTGTTCGCCACCATCTGCCAGCATGCGGATGACGCGCGGCAATTCTTGACGTACGAACGCATGGCGCTCGCTTTCCGATACGCTCGGCTGGCTCGGCAGGTCCAGCGGTTCGCCGGGGTTGATTTCCTGATGCGCCAGCTGGCCGTAGAAGACGGTGGGGAATTCCGCGCCCTTGCGCAGCCAGTCGCGCGCGATGTCGTTATTGCCGTTCTTCTTCGCCGCACGCGCCGCCCAATACGCCGCACGCGATTTGCTCACCGGCGTTTTCACCTCGCTATAGAGGCGGTAGAAATCCTTATACGCCTGGTCCGCGTTGTTCTGGTAGGTCAGCCCGATCCAGCCCTTGAGCCACAAGGCCTCCGCTAAGAACTCCGTCTTCAGTGCGCCGTGGCGGCGAATGATTTCCTGCGCCTGCCCATATTGCGCCGCTTGCAGCGATTCACGCACCGCAATGGCGCGCAGTGGCCACCATTCATCGGCATAGGGCGGGTCCATCGGGCCGTTGGCGAACAGCTCGCGCATTTCCATGTTCATACCGCGCTTGTTGCGGAAGCGAATGCGGTCCAGCGTCAGCCCGGCATTATTCTGCAAGCTGGCGGGCACGGCTTTCATCAGCGCCGGCGCATTGCCCGCACCGGTCTGCAGCGCCATGCGCGCTTTCGCCAATGTCTGTAAATTGCCCGACACCAACGGCAGCATACGCTGCGCGCCGCCGGTCTTGCGTTCATACAGCAAACGGTCAAGGCGTGCCTCGTGATCGCGCGCACTCAGGCTGCTGCCATGCTGACCCAGGATTTGTTGTTCTTCGAACGGGCTGAAGTCGCCTTGCAGCCATGCTTTTTTAATGGCCGTGTCACCACCGATACCGACCGCCGCACATGCCACCATGCCGCGCCCCGAAATGGGTGGGTAGGCCGAGCAGAAGCTTTTCAACGCTGAACCCGACTGACCTTCGCGCATCGCCGCTTCTTCCGTGCGCAGGCGGATCACCTTCACCTCCGGCCAGTCGCCATGGCGGTTCAGGAATGTCAGCCCGCTGCTGAACGAGATCGCGGGCGTATTGGGATCACGCAGGAATTTCCAGTCCGCATAGGTCATCGCCGGGTCGGCGGCGTGGGCGGTGGAGCTCAACAATAGCGCGGCGACGAGGATACGTTTCATGCTTCAAGCCGTAATGAATGCGCGACGGCCGCGCAACGGAAACAAAAAAGGGCGCCCGTTTCGGGGCGCCCTTTCTGTCTAGTGTGTCCGCAACTACGCGCCGTGGGCGAGCAGGGCCAGCAGCAGGATCGCCGAGATGTTGGCGATCTTGATGAGTGGGTTAACAGCGGGGCCGGCGGTGTCCTTGTACGGATCACCCACGGTGTCGCCGGTCACGGCAGCTTTGTGCGCTTCCGAACCTTTGCCGCCATGATGGCCTTCTTCGATCAGTTTCTTCGCGTTGTCCCATGCGCCACCACCCGAGGTCATCGAGATAGCAACGAACAGGCCCGTCACGATGATACCGATGAGCAATGCACCCAGCGCCGAGAACGCAGCTTCTTGGCCCGCGATCTCATTGACGATGAAGTACAGTGCGACCGGAACCACGATCGGCAGCAACGACGGAATGATCATTTCCTTGATCGCCGCTTTGGTCAGCATATCAACGGCCTTGGAGTAGTCAGGCTTCGCCTTACGCTCCATGATGCCTTTGATCTCTTTGAACTGACGGCGAACTTCAACGACCACCGCACCTGCGGCACGGCCCACGGCCATCATCGCCATACCGGCGAAGAAGTACGGAAGCAGGCCACCGATGAACAGGCCGACGAGAACGTACGGGCTGGAAAGATCGAAGGTAACGTTGAGGTTAGGGAAGTAGTGCTTCAGGTCCTCGGTGTAGGCCGTGAACAGCACCAGCGACGCCAGTGCAGCCGAACCGATGGCGTAGCCTTTGGTCACCGCTTTCGTGGTGTTGCCAACTGCATCCAGTGCATCGGTGGTCACGCGAACGTCCTTGGGCAGGCCCGACATTTCGGCGATACCGCCAGCATTGTCAGTGACCGGACCATACGCATCAAGTGCCACGACCATACCAGCAAGTGCCAGCATCGTCGTTGCCGCGATGGCCACGCCGAACAGACCGGCGAGGAGGTACGAGGTAAGGATGGCAGCAGCGATCACGATGATCGGCAGACCACACGATTCCATCGACACAGCGAGGCCTTGGATCACGTTCGTGCCGTGACCCGTGGTGCTTGCCTGCGCCACCGACTTCACCGGACGGTAGACCGTGCTGGTGTAGTACTCGGTGATCCAGACCAGCGCGCCGGTCAGTGCCAGACCGATAAGCGAGCAGTAGTAAAGCTCCATACCGGTAAAGCTGATGGTCGAGGTTTTGTAGACGGTCTCAAAGCCGACGATCTTGTTCATCAGGTGATAAACAAGGCCTGCCGAGAGAGCAGCCGACATGATGAAGCCTTTGTACAGCGCACCCATGATGTTGTTGGATGCACCAAGCTTCACGAAGTAGGTGCTGATGACCGAACCGATGATGCACACCGCGCCAATGGCGAGGGGGAGCACCATGAACAGTTCCTGCACCGCGCCGGTGAAGTAGATGGCCGCGAGCAACATGGTAGCCACGATGGTCACCACATAGGTCTCGAACAAGTCAGCCGCCATACCAGCGCAATCGCCCACGTTGTCGCCAACGTTATCGGCAATGACCGCCGGGTTGCGTGCATCGTCTTCGGGAATGCCAGCTTCAACTTTACCAACAAGGTCAGCGCCCACGTCGGCGCCTTTGGTGAAGATGCCGCCGCCCAGACGCGCGAAGATCGAGATCAGCGAAGCACCAAAGCTCAATGCAACGAGGGACTCGAGGATAGTGCGCAGCTCAATGCCGTGCTGTTTCAGGTAATAGTAGTAACCAGCAGTGCCAAGCAGACCAAGGCCCACCACGAACATACCCGTGACAGCACCCGAGCGGAACGCCAGGGTGAGGGCTTTCTGCAGGCCTTTGCGGGCCGCTTCAGCGGTACGCACGTTGGCGCGCACCGAGATGTTCATGCCGATATAGCCAGCAAGACCCGACATGATCGCGCCGATGGCGAAACCGAAGGCCGTGTATTGGCCGAGCTGCCAGTAAAGCAGGGCGAAGATCACCACGCCCACCATACCAATGGTTTGGTACTGGCGGTTGAGGTAAGCGTTCGCGCCCTGTTGAATGGCGGTGGCGATGTCGATCATCGTGGCGTTGCCGCGTGGCGCGGCCAGGATGGTCTTGATGGTCAGCAAACCATAGGCCACGGCAAGTGCGCCGCATGCCAGGATGATGGTCTGCATATCGGAAAAATCGAAATCCATATGCGAGGCTCCTAGAGGTTTTCACTCCCGCGGACGCGGGCTCGCAAGGGTTAGAGGAAGATTTCACGGATTAGGCAAGTGAAAATACCCCGCAGCGCCCTAAACCTTGCATTATCAACAGCCTGTGCGGCATTGCACAATCATGACAGCTGCGTGAAGATTTCCCGCGGGGTCTTCTTAAAGGGCGCTCATCAAGCTATAGTGCAGCAATAGGAGCGCGCGATGAAACACTATGATCACGAGATGGACGACGAAGACGGTCTTGATATCGAAGCCCGCCATGTGAAGGCGTTGCGTCGCGAGCGTGCTCATGAATCCGACAAGCCGAATATGCCCGCCGTACGCAACTCAGTGCGCGACCAGATGCGCTCACGCCCGAAGAAATCGAATGATAATGGGCCAAAGAGCTGGCGTCAGGAACACCGCGCCCAATTACTGGGGCAGGACTCGACCGGATTCCTCACGAAACGTTAAGCCGCTTTCGCGCGCTTGATGCCTTCTTCGATCAGGCCAACAGCTTGCGCCTTGCTACCCCAACCGCTCACCTTCACCCATTTGCCCTCTTCAAGGTCTTTATAGTGCTCGAAGAAATGGCGGATCTGTTTGGTCAGGATTTCCGGCAGGTCGGTATATTCTTTCACTTCGTTCCAGAACGGGTGCAAACGCTCGACCGGCACGGCGAGAATTTTCTCATCCGGTCCCTTGTCGTCTTCCATCAGCAGCACGCCGATGGGGCGCACAGCCACCACGCAGCCCGGCATCAGGGCGCGACGGCCCACCACCAGCACATCCACCGGATCGCCGTCTTCGCTTAAGGTGTGCGGAATGAACCCGTAATTGCACGGGTAGGTCATCGCCGTGTGCAGGAAGCGGTCGACGAACACCGCACCCGATTCCTTGTCGAGTTCATACTTAATGGGCTCGGAGCCCATCGGAACTTCGATGATAACGTTCACGTCGTTGGGCGGATTCACGCCGATAGCAATTTTTTGAATATCCATAATGCGGGGCGTTATGCGCAATGCTGCGCTGCAATGCAAGCAGGAATTACATCAAGAACACGAGCATGCAATTCTTCGCAGCCTGGGTAAAATCATAGGTGGCATTCGCTGCGTCGGAGGTGGCGCACGGAATGACCGTGCGAATGGTCGTGTACATACTTCCATAAACTGGCGAACCATCATCCAGCTTCGTATCCGTGTTCCATGCTTCTTCCGGGGTCATAGCACCATAAGCGCTGCTGCCATAGATATTCACCGCATTCGCGTCGGTTTTGGAGGCGCTGTTGAATACCGTGGGACTTGTAAAAATATAAGCAAAATCAAAAAATGCACTGCTCATGCGTGCTTTCGCCACATTTTCGCCCGGCATTGTAGTGTACGTACCGGAAGCACCGGCTGATTTACCCGTGTAACTTCCTTCGAC
>JBEIOT010000021.1:0-13219 GCA_040377415.1 Azospirillum sp.
GGCCTGCGTGGTCGGCATGATCGTGCTCGTGGCGCGCACCAACCTGAAGCTGCATTTCAAAGCCGTTAGCCTGCTGCACATGTTCGGCGCGACGGACGAATACATACTGCGCCAGTTCCAGTGGAACAATGCGTGGCTCGCCGCGCGCGGCGCGGTGATCGGCAGTGTTTTTGCGGCGCTCATCTTTACTAGCTGGGTCGTGCTGTCGCACCGCTGGGAAAGCCCCGTGCTGCCGCCGGTCGATTTCTCGTTAGGCCACGCGATGGCATTCTTGCTGCTGCCGGTGTTAACGGCGATGATCGCATTGGTCGCCACACGCCTGACCGTGCAATCCATGCTGCGTCACATGCACTGATGTTAGTGCTGCTTGATCGCGATGGCGTCATCAACCGCGATGCGAAGATCGGCATCCTGCGCCTCGAAGATTTCCATTTATTGCCACGTGTGCCTGAAGCCATTGCACTGCTCACGAAAGCGGGCTGCAAAATTGCTATTTGCACCAACCAGTCCGCAGTGGGCCGTGGACAATTGAGTATGGAAACACTCGATGCGATGCATGCCACGCTGCAGCACGAAGTGCAAAAAGCCGGCGGTCATATCGATCTGTTCCTGCATGCGGCGGACATCCCCGAGAAGCCGACCGCGCGTCGCAAGCCCGGGCCCGGCATGCTGCTCGAAGCCATCGAACGATTCGGCGCCGACCCGGCAAGAACCCCCATGGTGGGCGACATGCTACGCGACATGGAAGCGGCCCATGCCGCCGGTTGCCCGCGTATTCTGGTGCAAAGCGGCAAGGGTACCCACACGCTGGAGCAAGGCATTCCGCCAGTGTTGGAGCCCGTGACGGTCGTTGCCGACCTGATGCAGGCGGCTGAGCATATCCTTGCGCAATATGTTGGCGCACCCCGAACGATTTGATAGCATCACGCCATGCTGCGAGTGCTAAGTTTCCTCCTTTTTGCGATCCTATTCTGCTGGGTGCTTGGCCTGGCGGTGTTCGTGCATGGGTTGCCCGCACGCGCCACACCTGCCAGCGTGCGCACCGACGCCATCATCGTGCTGACCGGCGGCAGCGCCCGTGTCGAGCGCGGCTTTGAAATGCTCGCAGCCGGTGCAGCGCCCGTACTCTTCATCAGCGGTGTGGGCAAAGATGTGACCTTGCAGGAAATGCTGCACGAACATGCCGACGCAAAAACGCGGCAAGCCATCAGTGATCGCGGCGCCAGCATCGTGCTCGACCACGTCGCGCTGACCACGCAAACGAATGCGCGTGAAGCCGCTCAGTTCGTGCGCGAGCGTAACTTCCATTCGGTCCGCCTCATCACCGCGCACTACCACATGCCGCGCAGCATGGCCGAAATGCAAAAGACATTGCCCGATGTTGAGATGGTTGCTGATCCTGTATTCCCCGCAGGCTTCCGCCGCGATCAATGGTGGCGCCACAAAACCTCGCGCGACCTTATCCTCAGCGAATTCCATAAAAGCGTGGCTGTACTCTTCCGCCCCATTCTGCAGCGCTTCCAATGATCCGCACCATTCTCTTCTTCGCTGGCTGGATCATCTTCACGCTCGTGGCGGGAACCCTCTGCCTCCCGGCGCTGGCGACCCAGCGCAGCACGTGGGCATTCTCGCGCTTCTGGGCGGGTGGCACGCTGCATTGGTTGCGCATCACCACCGGCATCCGTAGCGAAATTCGCGGGCTTGAGAATCGCCCGGCGCGCGGCAGCATGGTCGCATCGAAACACCAGTCGGCATGGGACACACTGATGATGTGGAAGATGGTGGACCGACCGACATTCGTGCTGAAACGAGAACTGTACCTCATCCCCATTTTCGGCTGGTACTTGTGGCGTGGCGGCAATATCGGCATCGATCGCAACGCCAAGCGCGAGGCCATGCGCACCATCATGTCCCGCGCGCGCGAGCTGGCCGCGCAGGGGCGCAGCATCGTGATTTTCCCCGAAGGTACGCGCATGCGGCGCGGGCAGGAAAAGCCATTCCATGCGGGCGTTGCGCGCATCAGCCGTGAGCTGAATTTACCCGTTACGCCCGTAGCGCTCAACGCGGGTTCCTTCTGGCCGAAACATACGTTACGCAAAACCGCCGGCACCGCGGTGATGGAATTCCTTCCGGCCATGGCACCCGCGCAGGACGCGGAATGGCTCGCTAACCTTCAGCATGCGATCAACGCGAAAACAGCAGAGCTTGAGAACGCCTAGCGGCGGCTGCGATGCAGCTGGCCATCGCGCAGATACAGCACCGGATAATCGAACGCTTCCATCAGCGATGCATCGTGCGTCGCGAAAACGATGGTTGTTCCCACTTTGTTCAGCGAACGGAACAAGTGCATCAGCTTCATGCTGAGGTCGTGGTCGAGGTTCCCCGTTGGTTCATCAGCAAGGATCAGCAGCGGCTTGTTGATGACCGCGCGCGCAATGGCCACGCGCTGCTTCTGGCCACCGGAAAGCAGATTGGGGCGCACATCGGCAAAGCCATCGAGGCCGATCCACTCCAGCAGCTCTTCGACCTTTTCACTGGTCTCATCGCGATGCTCGCCAAGGATCTTCAGCGGCAAGCCGACATTCTGCGCCACGGTGAGGTGGTTCAGCAATTGATAGTCCTGGAACACCGTGCCGATCTTGCGACGCACCAGCGGCAGGTCCTGCCGTGACAGGCGGGTGACATCCTGTCCGAACAGATGCAGTTGGCCCGAAGTGGCGCGTTGCGATAGCGCCAGCAGGCTCAGCAACGACGATTTGCCCGCGCCACTGGCGCCCGAAACGAATGTAAACGAACCCGGCTCCAGATGCAGGTTGATATGCCGTAACACTGGCTTGCCGGGCACATATTCGAGGCTGAGATTGTTGCAGCGGATCACGGGTTTGGGGCCATTGGGAGCGGGAGTGGGAATTTCTCGGAGTTATATTGCCTTATGCGGCCGCATTCTATAAATTTCTCGCATGATTTTACAATGCCCTAACTGCGCGGCGCGTTTTATGGTGGCGGACTCACTGGTCCCCCCAGGCGGTCGCACGGTCAAATGCGGCAAATGCGCCAACCAGTGGTTCGTCAGCAAAGACAGCGGTACCGATGGCACCGACTTCGCCGCGCTGACCGCGCAGGCCTATGCCGAGGCGACACCCCAAGCGCACGATCCTAAGCAACTGCCCGCCATTGCTCGCAAGCCGTTCAAGGTCTGGCCGTTCCAGGCGGCGGCGGCCGCCATGGCGCTCGCCTGGCTCATCATCGCTACTTATGCGTATTTCCCCGGCCTGCACAAAGGCACCTTCAGCGGGATTTACGACGCATTGGGCGTGACCGACACCAGCGACCTGGTGTTCGCCGATGTGACCATGGAACGCGAGAATGTCGAGGGCCGCACCAGGTTCCTCATCGCCGGTTCGGTCGCCAATCATGGCTCCAAGCCGCGCATGCTGCCGCGCGTGCGCGTGCAAGTGAAGGATAGCGATGGCAAGGTCATTTGGGGTCAGGTTTACCCCGTCGAGGAAGTTGTTGAATCCGGGCAGGTCTATCCGTTCCGTATCGATAATGTTGAAACAAGCTTTGCAAATCGTGCCGCGAGCATCGTGCTCGATCTTGGCAATAACTTTGAACTGGTAATGCGCTAATGGCTGGCTCCACTAAAAAATCCCCCCCCAACAAGCGCAGCATTCCCGTGCTCTACACGGCTGCTGAAATTAAGGAGCGCACCGAAGCGCTGGCCAGCGAGATCGCTGGGAAAATGGGTTACGAATTCCTGATCGTGTCGCTGCTGCGCGGTTCGTTCATGTTCACGGCCGATCTTGTGCGTGAATTCTGCGCCATCGGCGTGCATCCGCAGATCGATTTCATGACGCTTTCAAGCTACGGTAGCAGCACTCAATCCAGCGGGTCCGTTGCCATCAATCGCGACCTGACCGAGGACGTGAAGGGCAAGACGGTCCTCATCGTCGACGATATCCTCGAGACCGGCCGCACGCTGCAATACGCCAAGCAATTGCTGAAAGAGCGTGGCGCCGCTGAGATCAAGGTCGTGATGCTGCTTGAGAAAATTGGTAAGCTCGAGACCAATGTGAAGGCCGATTTCGTGGGCTTCAACATCCCGGATAAATTCGTGGTCGGCTATGGGCTGGATTACGCCAACCATTACCGTGAGCTGCCCTATATCGGCTATCTCGACGTGCACTAGGCCCAGTCGGGGATCGATTCGGCGGCCAGCATTTCATCGTAGGTCGGACGCGCGCGGATGACCGCGAACTTGTCGCCGCTCACCAGCACTTCCGGCACCATAAGGCGCGAATTGTAAGCGTTGCTCATGCTGGCGCCATAAGCGCCGGCAGTGCGGAAAGCGAGTAGTTCACCTTCTTTTGGAATGGGCATCGCGAGGTCTTTCACGAACACATCGCTTGATTCGCACACGGGGCCCACAATGTCGGCGACGGCGTTGCTCGCAGTCGTTTCTTTCACGGAAACCACGTCGTGTTCCGCATCGTAAAGCGCCGGGCGCATGAGGTCATTCATGCCGGCATCAACGATCACATAGGTGCGTGCGGTGCGTTTTACATAAAGCGTTCTAGTCACCAGCAACCCGGCATTGCCCGCGATCAGGCGGCCCGGTTCCACGATGAACTGTGCATCCATGCCCGCGAAGATCTCATTCACCAGCGCACCATATTCCTGCGGCAGTGGTGGCGCGTCATTACCGCGATAGGGCACGCCAAGCCCACCACCCAGATCGATGGTCTTAAGCGGAATGCCTTGTGCTTTGAGCTGCGCGACCAGTTCGCGCACGCGCACATAGGCCGCGCGGAACGGCGCCAGTGAGGTAAGCTGCGAGCCGATATGCACCGATACGCCCTGCACCATGATGTTGGGGAGTGATTCAGCAAGCTTGAATACCGCCGGTGCGATATCAATATCGATGCCGAACTTATTCTCTTTTTTGCCGGTCGAAATTTTGGCGTGGGTGTCGGCATCCACATCCGGATTCACGCGCAGCGCGATGGGCGCATAAACCTTAAGTTCCTTCGCTACATCGTTCAGTGTCAGCAGTTCGCGGTCGGACTCGACATTGAATTGCAGGATCTTCTGTTGCAGCGCAAAGCGCATTTCTGCTGGGGTTTTTCCCACGCCGGAGAACACGATCTTCTGCGGGTCGATGCCCGCAGCGAGTGCACGGCGCAGCTCGCCTTCGGATACCACGTCGGCACCTAGGCCAGCCTTGGCCAAGGTGCGCAGCACGGCGATGTTGCTGTTAGCTTTCACCGCAAAGCAGACGAGCGGATTGACGCCGTTGAGTGCCTGGCTGAACACTTGCGCGTGACGGGTAAGGGTCGCCGCCGAATAACAATAGAACGGCGTGCCCACTTGCTCGGCGATACGCTCCAGCGCGACATCCTCGGCATGCATGGTGCCGTTGCGATACGTGAAATAATCCATCTAGACCTGCGGAACTTCGAACTGCTTGCGCTCGAGTTCTTGCTGGCGCTCGAACTCTTGCATCTTTTGATCGCGACGCTCCAGCTTCTGCTGGCGCTTCTGCTCGTAGGCAGGAATATCAGCCGGGCGCATCAGCGAACGCTGGATGCCACAACCGGTGAGCCAGAACAACAATGCGGCGATGAGTATCGCATCACACAGAAGGATCAGGATGAGGTGTTTGCGTTTCATAGATACTCTTTACGGGCAGCTGCGAGTGCCGTCTTCACTTGCGAGGGTGCCGTGCCGCCAAGCGATGTGCGACGTGCAACGCAGGCTTCCAGTGCGATGGTTTTGAAAACATCCTTGGTAATTTTTTTGTGCACCGATTGCATCTGCGCCAGCGTCAGCGCATCAAGCGTACAATTCTGTTTTTCGGCCAGCAGCACCAGCTTGCCGGTGAGGTGATGTGCTTCGCGGAAAGGCAGGCCCAATTGCTGCACCAGCCAGTCGGCAAGGTCGGTCGCATTAAGGAAGCCGCGCGCGCATGCATCGCGCATCGTTTTCTTTTGCGCGGTCATGTCGGCCACCATGCCTGTCATGGCTTTTAGCGAAAGCAGTGTTTCATCCAGCGCGAAGAACAGCGGGCGTTTATCTTCCTGCAGGTCTTTGTTGTAGGCGAGGGGAAGTGCCTTCACGGTAGTCAGCAGTGTCACCAGCGAACCAATGACGCCGCCCGTTTTGCCGCGCACCAATTCGGCCGCATCGGGGTTACGCTTCTGCGGCATGATGGAGCTGCCACTGGTGAATGCGTCCGAGAATTTCACGAAGCCAATTTGTGGCGTCGCCCAGAAGATCATCTCCTCCGCCAAGCGCGAAAGATGCGTCGCAACAATGGCAAGCGCACTACACAATTCGATGACGTAATCGCGGCTGGCGACAGCATCCATCGAGTTGCGCATGGGGCGCGCAAAGCCTAGCGCTTTCGCACTCATGTTGCGGTCGATGGGGTAGGTGGTGCCAGCCAATGCGGCAGCGCCAAGCGGCGATTCATTGAGGCGTGTTGCAGCGTCGCGCAAACGGTCACGGTCGCGACCGAACATCTCGACATACGCCAGCAGGTGGTGCGCGAAGCTAATGGGCTGCGCGGGCTGCAAATGCGTGTAACCCGGCATGATGGTGTCGATATGTTTTGCGGCTTGCTCAATGAGCGCGCGCTGTAATTGCTGTAGCGCGGCGCCGGTTTGCTGCGCTGCATCGCGTGCATACAAACGTAAGTCGGTCGCCACCTGATCGTTACGCGAACGTGCGGTGTGCAAACGCCCCGCCGCATCGCCAATGATATCTTTCAGGCGCGACTCGATGTTCATGTGGATGTCTTCGAGTGCGGCCGAAAATTTCAGTTTGCCGCTTTCAATTTCGGTCGCGACTTGTTGCAGTCCGCGTTGAATGGCGGTGCTGTCTTTCTTAGTAAGGATGCCGGTTTTCTCCAGCATGCGGCAATGCGCCAGCGAGCCGTCGATGTCCTGTCGCCACAAGCGCTGGTCAACGGCGATGGAGGGGTTAATGGCGGCGAACGCTTCCGACGGGCCAAGCGCGTAGTGACCGCCCCACATCGGGTTGGCTTTTTTCTGCTTGGTCTGTTTCGCGGATTTTGCCACGTGGCCCCTGCCTTGATACTGGCTCCCACATAACACGCCCGGCCCCGCAGCTGCAATGGGCAAATGGGCTAAAAACGCTTAAGAGCCAAGGGTAAAGCTAGGCAACACGAAGGTTGCATCGATCATCTCAAGGTCTGCTTTTTCCTTGCGCGCGGCGAGGATGCCACCCGTGATCAATAGCGAATCGATGCCCATCTCTTGCGCGCCGATAATGTCGGTCAGGGGGTTGTCGCCGACAGCAAGTACGTTGTCGGTGCCCAGCAGGTTGAATGCAACATCATAGACATCGTCGAATGGCTTGCCGACATATTCCACATGGCCGCCCATCTCGACATAGGCATCGGCCAACGTACCGGCGCACAGCATTTGCGTGCCATCAAGCTTCACGACTTCATGGTCGGGGTTGATGCACAGCAACGGCAGATGATGCTGCAGCAAAGTGCCCAGCATGGGCAGCGCTTCGTCATGCGGCTGGAAATCCTTTTCGTAGCCGGTGTTCAGCACGAACTGCGCTTCGCGTGGACTTGCCACGCGGATGTAGCCGGGGAGATCGTGCAGGACATCTTCATCTTTGCTGGGTCCGAGGTAATAGTAATGCGTGCCCAGCCATTCGGTATCCCCCGCCAGCAGATCGTGCGCCACTTGCCCCGAGGTGATAACGTCGAGGTAATGCGCGGGGTTGATGCCGAGCTCATTAAGCACGGTGCGAGCTTTCGCCGCCACGCGCGGTGCGTTGGAGAGGAACACCACCGGCTTGCCCTGTGCATGCAGCCACGCCAGCGTTTCCGAAACGCCCGAATAAAGCGCGGTGCCATCATGGATGACGCCCCACAGATCAACGATAAGTGCTTCGTAAGGCGCGACTATGTCTTGAAATTTCATCGCGTTATTCCTTTCGTTGCAGCATGGTTCAAAATGTCTTCTTTAATGAATTGGTTCAATTCCGGATTCAGGATTTCGACAAAGGAAATATCGTATTGAAAAGGGTTTGGGCTGCCGGGGCTCGCGGCGGCATATGTAAAATAGTCGCCTAGTTTACAACTACGAATACGTTTAAAATCTTCTGCTTTACTGGCGGGATAATGCTGGAATCCCTTTTGTTTCTGTAAAATGGAAAGATAGTCTGCAACTCCGTGGACTAAACTCAGACGAACATTTCCGCTCTGCGAGTCAACGTACCAAGGAAATTCAAGACCACGCGTGATGGTCTTGATATAATCGTCGACTTCAGCAAATCTTTTTTTGTGCGCCACAATGCTAAGCTGCGGCTGATTGTTTGAGTGCGTTATCGATCAGTACGACGGTTTCTTTCGTGCCATACAACGCTACGAAGCCGCCCATGCGCGGGCCTTGCGCGGAACCCAACAGCACTTCGTAGTTCGCTTTGAACCAGTCGCGCATCGTTTCCTTGCTGTAATGCTTCAGGCCAAGGTCGTAGATCTTGGTCATGATATCGTCGGCGTTGGTGTCGGTGGGAATACCCACGAGGTAATCACGCAGCTCGGTCAGTGCGGTGCGCTCAAGCTCGGTCGGCGCGCGGAACTGTTTCGTCGGCTTCACGAAATCGTGGTAGTAAGCCACCGCGTAACCAACCAACGCGTCAAGGCGCGGGCAGGTGGCAGGCGAGGCGCTCGGGTTGGCGCGGCTGATGAAACCCCACAGCACTTCTTTGCTGTCGGCGTTGCAGGCGCTCACCAGATTCAGCAGGAGCGAGAAGGAAATTTCCACGGGCTCCGGCGTCGGTACATGGCCGGTATGCACGTGCCATGCGGGGTTCTCCAGCTGTGCGGCGGGTTCTTCTTTGGCGAACTTGCCGACGAAGGTCTGATACTCGTCGACGCTTTTAGGAATCACGTCGAAGTAGAGCTTCTTCGCCTTGCGCGGCGATTGGAACATATACAGCGACAGCGATTCCGACGGGCCGTATTTCAGCCACTCATCGATGGTCAGGCCGTTGCCTTTCGACTTGGAAATTTTCTCACCTTTTTCGTCGAGGAACAGCTCGAACATCATCTGCTGCGGCGGCACGCCACCGGCAATTTTACAAATAGCGTCGTAGAGTTTCGCGCTCACGAGATGGTCTTTGCCATACATCTCGTAATCGACACCGAGTGCCGCCCAGCGCATGCCCATGTCGGGCTTCCATTGCAGTTTGCAGTGGCCGCCAGTCACCGGCACTTCTTCTTTGCTGCCATCCTCTTCTTCGTAAACGATGGTGCCTTTTTCTTTGTTCACTTCGAACACTTTGGCGAGCAGCACTTTGCCCGAGCGCGGCGAAACCGGCAGGAACGGCGAATAGGTCTGCTTGCGCTCTTCACCCAGCGTCGGCAGCATCACCGCCATCACCTTTTCGTAGTTCTGCAGAATGCGCAGCAAGGCGGGGTCGAACTCGCCACTCTTATAAGTGTCGGTCGAGCTCTTGAATTCGTAGTCGAAGCCAAAATGGTCGAGGAAGGCGCGCAGGCGCGCGTTCATGTGGTGGCCGAAGCTTTCATGCGTGCCGAACGGATCGGGTACAGAAGTCAGTGGCTTACCAAGGTTGGCGGCGATCATTTCCTGCTGCGGCAGATTATCGGGCACCTTGCGCAGCCCGTCCATGTCATCGCTGAAACAGATCATGCGGGTCGGGATATCGCTTAATTGCTTGAACGCATTGCGCACCATGGTCGTGCGGGCGACCTCGCCGAACGTGCCGATATGCGGCAGGCCCGAGGGGCCGTAACCGGTCTCGAACAGGCAATAGCCCTTGGGGTTGCCCGTTTTTTCCAGTCGGGCGAGCAAGGCGCGAGCCTCTTCGAAGGGCCAGGCTTTGGCAGCGGCAGCAAGCGGATTCATGTGGTTCTTCCCGAGATTAATTGGGGCTGTTCCTAGCGCAGGGAGGCCCGCGAGGGCAAGGAAAACCAGCCACTTATCAGCCCCGATATGGGGGCAAAAACCCCTTGCGCGGGGGGGAGGACTGCCCTAGACACATTTGCAACAACCCCGCCACCAAGGTGGGGTGTCGGCAAAGTATCCTGGGGAGTCAGTGTGAAGAATCGCGCGTATTTTCTTATGCTTGCAGCGACTACGCTGCTCAGCGCTCCTGCCATGGCCGCCCCGGTCTTCATGCTGCAGTTCGGCTCGTTCGAGACCCGTGAAGAAGCCGACAAGCGCCTCAATGATTTGAAATCCCAGCACGCCGGTGTCATCGGCAGCATGCAGTCGGGCATCCGCGAAGTAACCCTGCCGCCCGATAACCTCACCGTTTACCGCACGCAGGCAGGCCCTGTCGAAACCCGCGCCACCGCGCAGTCGATCTGCGGCCAGCTCGCCAGCAATGGCGATGAATGCTACGTCGTCGAAACCGCCATGGCGCAAGGCTTCGCGGCCCCCACGCAAGTGGCGCAAGCTACCACGGCACCGGCGCCTGCTGCTGCTCCCGTGGCTGCCGCACCGGCACCCGCACCGCTGACCGTGGCCCAGGCCGCGACCAGTACCAAGCCTGTTATGCCGATGGCACCTGCGCCGCTGCGCGATCCGTCGTCGATGAGCACGGCCGCACTGATCACCCCAGGCGCCAGCACCACCGCACCGCAAGCCGTGCCGCCCGTGGCCATGAGCCCTGTGCCGATGCGTGACCCGAGCA
Source organism: Azospirillum sp. (assembly GCA_040377415.1). Taxonomy (GTDB): domain Bacteria; phylum Pseudomonadota; class Alphaproteobacteria; order Rickettsiales; family UBA3002; genus QFOX01. The sequence continues at coordinate 10,705 of JBEIOT010000021.1, forward strand.
ATGCTGCCGCCATCAACCGCATCACCGGCGTACCGACCACGATGCAAACGAATACTGCAGCACCGATGACGGTCGCTGCTGCTGCGCCGACGCCCGCACCCGCCGCTTCACCCAGCATGCAAAAGGCGATGGATAAAGCTGCCGCCGAACAGAATGAGATGGACGCGAAACGCGCTTCTGCTCCCACACCGGCCGATGCGAAAGAAGAGGGCACCTTCTGGTCGCGCCTGAATCCGTTCAGCAGCGACGAGCCGAAGAAAGTCGCTGCCGCACCGGCACCGGTACTGGCGAAACCCGTCACGGTCGAAACGCCCGTCGTGGAAACTCCCGTCGTCGTCACTCCGCAAGTCGTGCCCCCGGCACCGGCACCGGTTTTGGCTGCGCCCGCACCGTTGAGCCCACTGCCGCAATCCATGCCGCCGATGGCTGTTGCACCGGCACCGTCCGCATCGCCGCTGCTGCCGCCGCCGCCCGCACCGACCCTTGGTCGTGGCGCGATCCCTGCGAACAATGAAGCTGCTTCGCTGCGCGCACCCGCACCCGTTATCGTACCCGAGCCGACCGGCACGCTGCAAACCCCGGCACCCATCGTGATCGGCGACAACACCGGCAACGTGCGCGTGGGTGAAGCGCAGCGCGTACCGCTCAGCCAAGCCACCGTGCCGCAACCTGTTATGGCGCTGCCCGCTCCGCCGATGGCCGCTGCGATTCCCGCACCCGGCCCGGCCCTCAGCCCCAGCAGCAATCTTGGTGTGAAAACCCTCTGGGCGCATGTCGGCCAGTTCGCCGATGCGCAATCCGCCCTCGCGTTCTGGGATCAATACCGCCGCAGCCATCCGGACTTCCCGGTGGTGCGCGTGCGCGTGACCAGCCCGCTGCAATCGCTCAACCACGGCAACGATAAAGTCTCGCTGCGCGTTGGCCCGTTCGCCAAAGAAGCGTCGATCCGCACGCTTTGCACCACCATTCAACAGCAGCAGGCACAGGTTAAGACCGACCGCCTCATCTGCGGTTCCATCGTGGACATGGGAATCTCCAGCCGCGTTGGCGGTGCCCGCAATGGCTTCCTGCCGGGCTCACGCTACCAGCGCTAATATTTTTAAGGATGGGTGGCCGAGTGGTTTAAGGCAGCAGTCTTGAAAACTGCCGAGGTGCAAGCCTCCGTGAGTTCGAATCTCACCCCATCCGCCAGACCTCTACAGGTGGTATTTCTCAATAGATTATAGGTGGTTGTGAAGTGCCCAGCCTGTGTGACGGTTTGGGGTGTTTTTCGTGTACTTCGCTGGGGCTGGTGGTTTGCTCGCGGCTGCGAAACGCTGCGATGAGAGAGCGATTATTCTCTGTTTTGTGTGTACTTGCGGCGGGCGATACACGCTTTGAGATTGGCAATTTCCCTGTGCTGATGTGCGCGTACTTTTCAGCAATTCGGATGTGTTGGCGATAATATGCGCCAGTTGCGGAGAAGAAAGCAATGATGCGTAATCATGGCAGATTGTGACGGCGCGCGCCTTTGCGTAGGCTTGCCCCATGCATCGATTTTCTCACATAGCAACTGATTATTCTGCGGATTCACTCAGTAAAAGAGTGGATTCAAGCGGCTACCCACGCATTCATGACGAAACTTCTCAACCGAGGAAAACCGCCATGGATACGAGCCTTTTAGCACAACTTGCAGCGCTGCCGGAGATGGAGGCGACAGAGATGAAAGCCCTCTGGAAACGCCTCTACCAGAAACCGCCGCCGCCCTTCAACCGATCCAATTATATCAAGCGACTCGCATACCGTATTCAGGAACTGGCGTATAGGGTGGATTCACGGAAGCTGGAAAAACGGCTGGAACTCTATGCCCGCCAGCGGATGGATCAACGTTGCAACGCAAAGCCGAAACGCATCATGGATCGTCCCATCACCGGCACACGCCTGATGCGCGAATATTGTGGGGAAGAACATCACGTCATGGTGCTGGCGCATGGGTTTGAATATCGCGGCAAGCGTTACAAGAGCTTATCGGCCATTGCGCGCAGCATCACCGGCACGCAGTGGTCGGGGCCGCTGTTTTTTGGGCTTAAACGTTCGTAAGGAGGCAACATGATACACATCAAACGCAAAATACGCTGCGCAATTTACACGCGCAAATCGCATGAGGATGGGCTGGAGCAGGAATTTAATAGCCTCGATGCCCAATATGAGGCGTGCACTGCCTATATTCAGAGCCAGCGGTCGGAAGGATGGATGGCGCTGCCTGACCGCTATGATGATGGCGGGTTCAGCGGCGGCAATATTGAGCGCCCGGCACTCAAGCGATTGCTGAAAGATATAGATAACGGGCTGGTGGATGTGATCATCGTCTATAAAATCGACCGCATGTCCCGCTCGCTGTATGATTTTGTGAAGCTGATGGATGCGTTCGAAAAACGTGGTGTGACGTTCGTGTCGGTGACGCAGCATTTTAACACCACCACGCCGATGGGTAAATTGACGCTCAATATTCTGCTCTCCTTCGCGCAGTTTGAAC
>JBEIOT010000029.1:0-11979 GCA_040377415.1 Azospirillum sp.
GCGACATCTTCGCCGGCTACATCGCGCGTGGCATGGGATTGCCGATGGGGAAACTCATCATCGCGACCAACAAGAACGATATTCTCACGCGCGCGGTGAAAACGGGTGAATATAAGATCACCGGCGTCGATGCGACGCTCAGCCCGAGCATGGATATCCAAATCGCGAGTAATTTTGAGCGGCTGCTGTTCGACCTTTATGGTCGCGATGGTGCGCGCCTGAACCAACTCATCGCCGATTTCCGCGCCAGCAAATCGCTGGTGCTTACCCCCGAAGCCCACGCCACATTCAAAGCCATGTTCAGCGCACATGCGATCGATGATGCGGGGACGCTGGCATGCATCGAGCGTATCTACCGCCAGTCGGGCTATGTGCTTGACCCGCACACCGCTGTGGGCGTGGCAAGTGCCGAGGCAGTAGCTGCACCGGGCATCACCGTAACACTGGCGACAGCACACCCCGCCAAGTTCCCTGAGGCCGTTATCAAGGCCACCGGCGAAAATCCCGATCTGCCCCCGCATATGGCGGATTTATACACGAAAGCCGAAACTATCCGTCCGCTGCGCAACGACGCAGATGCACTGAAGAATTATATACTCGGCCTATGAGCTATCAGATCAGCAATTTGGATAACGGGCTGCGCGTGGCGACTGAAAAGCTTCCGCGTACGCACAGCGCTGCCTTCGCTATTGCGGTGGATGTGGGCGCGCGCCACGAGGAACTGGCCGAGGGCGGCCTAAGCCACTTGCTTGAACACATGGCGTTCAAGGGTACTTCCAAAATGAACGCGCGGCGCATCGCCGAGGCATTCGACCTGATGGGCGGCAATGTGAACGCCTACACCAGCCACGAGCACACAGTATATTACGCCAAGGTGCTGAAGGAATATGGCTCGCAGGCATTGAAGCTTTTGTGCGAGATCGTCGCCGATTCGGTGTTCGATGTGGTGGAGCTGGAGCGCGAGCGGGATGTGATCCTGCAAGAGATCGCGATGCACGAGGATTCGCCGGACGATGTGGTGTTCGACCTGTTCCAGGAATCGGTGTTCGATGCGCAGCCGCTAGGCCGCAGCATTCTGGGACCCGAGGCACAGGTTGCTGCTTACAGCCGCGATGACCTTACCAGCTTCACCAGCAAACATTACACGCCGGGGCGCATGGTCATTTCGGCCGCCGGTGCGGTGAGCCACACCAAAGTACTCAAAATTGCTGAGCAGTTCTTCGGTGGACGCGCGATGGGTGCGCACAAGATCCCGCCCGCGCCCGCTACTTTCCATGATGGCCGACGCACGAAAGAGAAGGACGTGGAGCAAGTACAGCTGGTGCTCGGCTATCCCGGCCTGCCCAGCAGCCACGAGGATTATTACACGCTGCAAGTGTTCAGCACCATTCTTGGCGGCGGCATGAGCTCGCGCCTGTTCCAGGAAATTCGCGAAGAGCGTGGCCTCGCCTATTCTGTGTCGTCTTTCAGCAATGGTTATCAGGATGTGGGCGTGCTCGGCATTTACGCGGGCACCACGCAGCAGAAGTTGCCCGCGATGATGGATGGGTTGAAGCGCGTGCTCGATACCATTGGCCTTGGTGTGACGGCAGCAGAATTACTGCGCGCCAAGAACCAGATGAAAGCCGGCGTAGTGATGACGCGCGAAAGCAGTGGCGCCATTGCGGAATGGATCGCTCGGCATTTGCATGTGCATGGCCGCTACAAAACGGCCGATGAGATTTTGGAGCAGATCGAAGCCATTACGCCCGAGGACATCCGTCGCGTTGCCGCGCGCGCATTCGACGTAAAACCCGCCGTGTCGGCGCTGGGCCCAATTGGCAGTGTCAATGATGTCGACTTCCTGCGATTATTAGCCGCATGAGCGCCACCCACACCATTACCGTGACGGAAGAACACGCAGGCCTGCGGCTTGATAAGTTCCTGAGCGAAGTTCTGCAGGAAGTCAGCCGCGCGCGTTGCACCAAGCTGGTGGATGAAGGCTGCGTGGAGCCCGCAAAAAGCGCCAGCTACAAAGTGAAGCTTGGTGAAGTGTTCACGGTGACCGTGCCCGAAGTAAAAGCGCTCGCCCTGACGCCGGAGGCGATTGCGCTTGATATCGTGTACGAGGACGAGCACCTGCTCATCATCAACAAGCCACCGGGCATGACGGTGCACCCTGCACCGGGCGCTTATACCGGTACACTGGTGCATGCGCTGCTGGCGCATTGCGGCGATTCGCTCTCGGGCATTGGTGGTGTCGCACGCCCCGGCATCGTGCATCGCATCGATAAGGATACGTCGGGCCTGCTCGCGGTGGCGAAGAACGACGCGGCGCATCAAGCGCTCTCGACGCAGTTGAAAGACCGCACGCTGAAGCGCACCTACTTGTGCTACGCGTGGGGCTCGCTGAGTCCACGCGATGGCGAGATCGATGCACCGATGGGACGCAACCCGCGTTTCCGCAAACAAATGGCGGTGGTGAGCAATGGCAAACACGCCCTCACTTATTACACCACGCTGGACACCTACATTCCCAAATCCAGCATCCAGCCCATCGTCAGCAAGATCGAATGCCAGTTGGATACGGGGCGCACGCACCAGATCCGCGTGCATCTGGCACACAAGAAATGCGCACTGATCGGCGATAAGGTCTACGGAACCGCTGCAGGAACCAAGTTCAATCGCATGCGGTCGTCGCACACTGTTATTCCGCAGGAAACACTGCTTTCGTTGACCGAGTTTCCGCGGCAGGCCCTGCACGCCCGGGAACTGGCTCTGATCCACCCTTTTTCGGGTGAAGAAATGCAGTTTTTTGCCCCGATTCCTGCGGATCTCGAGGCCCTTGAGTGGACCCTCACTTCCTTGACAAATCGGGCCTGAGCCTCTATACATTCCCCATACGCAATGAACGAGCGCCTCGCGCCGTAGAAACGTAAAAACAGCAAGCCTACCGCCACTTATGGCGCGTTTATTTGATCCTGATTAGATTTTGGAAACAATAGAAAGGTGGCCACCCATGGCAAACCGTAAAACAATGGCGCTCCCCGTTATTTCACCCGATGGGGGTCTGCGCAGCTACATGCAAGAGATCCAGAAATTCCCCATTCTGGCCGCCGACGAGGAATATGCCCTCGCCAAGCGCTGGACCGAGGATATGGACTACGAAGCCGCGCATAAACTCGTGACCTCACACCTGCGCCTTGTCGCCAAGATCGCCTCGGGCTATCGCGGCTATGGCCTGCCGATGGCAGAGCTGGTGAGTGAAGGCAATATCGGTCTCATGCAAGCCGTGAAGAAGTTCGACCCGGAAAAAGGCTTCCGCCTTAGCACGTACGCCATGTGGTGGATCAAAGCATCCATCCAGGAATTCGTGCTGCGTTCGTGGAGCCTGGTGAAAATGGGCAGCAGCGCTGCGCAGAAGCGCCTCTTCTTTAATCTTAAGAAAGTGAAGAAGGGCCTAGAGCGCGTGGATGCTTCGGCCACGCTGACACCGGATGAGATCCGCTTCATCGCCAAAGAGCTCGATGTGAAAGAGCAGGATGTGGTGGATATGGATTACCGCATGAGCGCCAACGATCAGCGTTTAGACGCGCCGTTGACGCGCGACGGCGATTCGGGTGCGTACATGGACTTCCTCGCCGATCCGAGCGAAAACCAAGAAGAAACGCTGGGTGATCATCAGGAATATGCGCAGAAGCGCGAGATGATGGTCGAGGCCATGGAGTCGCTCAACGAACGTGAACGCGACATCATTTTCCATCGCCGCCTGAGTGAAGACCAAATTACATTGGAAGAGCTTTCGCAGCGCTACAACATCAGCCGTGAACGCGTGCGTCAGATCGAAGCCCGCGCGCTCGACAAGATGACCAAGCACGTGCTGGCCGCTGCAGCCAAACCGTTGCTGCCGGCGAAAGCAGCGTAGTTTTCGGATTAATGAAATGACAGCGCCCATGTGGCGCTGTTTTTTTATGCGGCGAGTGTGCCGCTTTCGATGGTGCGCTTGATGCGGCGGGTAAGGCTTTCGATGAAGTCCCAACCATCTTCCTGTGCGCTCGCAGCGCGGGCGTACAAGCTATAGAGCGGCGAGTTCAGCAGGCGTGTGTAAGCCTGGCGATAGGTCTGCGTCGCCTGTTCGACCTGACGCACATAATCTTCGAAATTGGCGATTGGCTGCGCATCATCGGGCGCGAGCGATTGCGCTTCGAGGCGCACCAGCAACGCCAGATCTTCACGTGTGTACGCGTGGTTCACTTGCGCCATGGTAATGCCGCTGCTGTGCTCTACCGCTGCGTCGGGGTGTAGTTCTTTCGCCAGCAGGCGGTAGCGGCTTTTGATCTCGCGCGTGCGCGCTTGCGCAACGCCTTGCTCGACCCAGATGAACGGCGCTTTGGGCAAACCGAGCGGATCGGCAATTTCGGGCGGCAGGTTGCGCAAGGCTTCCATGTAGGGCTGCAGGCGCGCGACCATGTCTTGCGCAAAACGCTCGAGGCCGGACTCGACGCGCACCATACGGCGCACTTCGGTCTCTAATAGCTCGAGGGCTTTGTTGATGCGCAGGCGCCAATAGGTCATGAGCTGGCGCTGGGCCTGTTCAGTGAGGGCGGAATTGGCGTAATGGGCGGTCTGCAACGGAAAAACCCCATCCATAGTGTGTGATGGAGTTTTTCATACTAGATATAGCGTTCTCGAGCAAGCGAGATTCGAGAAGTCAGTGGGATAAGTGGTTCGCTTATGGCTAACGCAGGCGCGTTTCGGGGAAAAGGATGCGCACGGTGGTGCCCTCGCCCACGACCGAGGTGAGCTGCAATTTACCGCCATGCAGCTCGGCGAACATTTTGCACAGCGGTAGGCCAAGGCCCGTGCCCTCATGGCTTTGGCTACGATGCACCTGACCGAATACGGCGAGCGCGGTCGGGATGTCTTGTTCGGCAATGCCCACGCCCGTATCGGCGACCGACAACGACATTTGGTTATGGTGATCGAGGCGCGCGCTGACGGTGATGGTGCCGCCGGCAGGTGTGAACTTGATGGCATTGCTGAGCAGGTTCAGCATGATCTGGCGCACCTTGCGTTTGTCGGCCAGCATGTTCGGCAGCGGGTCGGCGAGATCGGTGACGAGATTGATCTGCTTGGATTTGGCGCGTTCGTTCACGATGCGCACGCATTCGTCGATCGCACGACGCACGTCGATCTCTTCTTCGTTGAGCTCGAGCTTGCCGGCCTCGCCTTTGCTGAATTCAAGGATGTCGGAAATGAGCTGCAGTAAGTGCGTGCCGCAGAGGTTGATATCTTGCACGCGCTCGCGTTGCTTGTCGTTCACGGCACCGAAGTAACCGGCGCTCAGCATTTCCGAGAAGCCAATGATGGCGTTGAGCGGCGTGCGCAATTCGTGCGACATGTTGGCCAAGAATTCCGACTTCGCTTGTGACGCAAGAATGGCCGATGCTTCGGATTCTTCGACGCGCAGGATCTGTTTTGCCATCGTCAACGCGAAGAAGCTGAGCACTGAGCCGAACACAGTGAAGATAGCGAGGAACGAAATATCCTTCATGCGCGCGCTGCGCCAGCCGCTCAAGAAGTCATCCTCGTCGATCACGATGGTGGTGATGATGGGCAGGTTGCGCAGCTGCACGTAGCTGTAGATCTTCACGGTGTCGCTGAAGGTCTGCGTATCGGTAATGACCTTTTGCGGCAGCGCGTGCTCATTCGCATGATCGGCGATGAAGTCGAGGATCACATCCTGACTGGTCGAGTCCTGTTCGGGGCCGGTGTAGAGCACCTCGCCGGTATCCAGCATCAGCGACATGAAGCGATGGGTGCCGCTATCGACGCTTTTGAAGAAGTCGCTGAAGAAGCGCGGATCGAGCGCGGCGATGATGATGCCACCGAAGCTGCCATCGAGTTTGTTCAGGCGACGGCTCATCACGATGAGCTGCGGGTGTTTAGCATTCGCCGTGCGCTGTTGGCCGATGAAGTAGTTGCGCTCGGATTCGTCCTTCAGCGATTTGAAGGCCGGATCATCGCGTAGCGTGTCGGCATAGTTATACCATTCATCGTAGCCGGGCTTATTGGCGGCGACTTCGATGACGCCCCGTTCGTTCACCAGCATTAGCGCGGCGATCTGCGGTGTTTCTTCCACCCACAGCTTGAAGTTATTCTCGATATCGCGCGGCAGGTTGCCGCCGAACAGCATGTTGAAGTACTGGCGCTCGACCGCACGGCGCAAAGTAAGGTCGACCGCAAGGAACGTCAGCTCCACCTGGTCGGAAAGAATGCTGGTGAGGCGCGCGGCGTTCTCTTTGCCGTCATCGATGGCAACTTCGTAGGCCTTGCTGGCCTGATAGGCGACGAACACGCAGAACAGCAGCATGATGAGCGCCGAGAAGGCGATCAGCGTGCGGGCCTTGGGCGAACGCATGCGGGCGCGCATACCCACCATGGGTACGCTGTCGTCGCTGCGTCGCTGCTCTGTTTCGTTCGTCGTCATGCTCTAAATAGTCTTTTCCAGTCTCGTCACTATCGCCGTGCCAAGTTAAAGAAGGGTGAATAAAAACTTAGCATCCTCTTAGGATTGGCCGATTTATCCACAAACCTTGGGTCCTTGGGCTTGTAGCCTGCCTTTGTGACGGAATGATGAAAACACGCTGCATTTGTGAGTTTTCAAACGATGGTTTGATTAAATCATTATAAAACAATTGCTTAACTTTTGCTGGTATCTGTGCGAGCTTTCACTAAGTTCGGCCCTTCGTTGCCGGAGCCCCGATGCCTTATTTTGCGTTTATCGACGGAATGCGCGCCCTTGCGGTGCTGGGTGTTATCGCGTTCCATTTCGACATGGGCGTGAGCGGCGGGTTCATCGGCGTCGATATTTTCTTCGTACTGTCGGGTTTCCTTATCACCAGCATCCTTGCGTCGCGGGTGAACCAGCCGGCGGGTGAATATTTCGTGCACTTCTATGAGCGCCGCGCGCGCCGCATTCTTCCGGCGCTGATCGTCATGGTGATCCTCTGCTGCATCGCCGCCTATGTATTGCTGCTGCCTGGCGACATGGAGACCTTCGGCAAATCGCTGCGCGACATGGCGGTGTTCTTCTCGAACTTCTCCTTCTCGCGCAAGGTGGGATATTTTGATTCCGTCGCTGCCGCCAAGCCATTGCTGCACACATGGTCGCTGGCGGTTGAAGAACAATTCTACCTGCTGTTTCCGCCCTTGTTACTTGTCGCCGTGCGCGTGTTGAAGGGTAACATGGCGCGTGTGGGCGCATTGCTGGTGGTGTTGTTTGCAGCATCGCTTGCTGCCAGCATCGCGCTGCTGCCCACAAAACCCGAGGTCGCCTTCTTCCTGCCGCACACCCGCGCGTGGGAATTACTGGCGGGTAGTTTGGTCGCCATTCTCGGTACGCGCCATTTGCCAAGTGCGCGCATCGCCAACGTCATCAGCACCGGTGCATTGGCCGTGCTGTTGTTCTGCATGGCCACTTACACGGGCGCCACACCTTTCCCCGGTATCGCGGCAGTGCCACCGGTCATCGCCAGCGCGCTGCTTATCTGGGCGAACCTGCAGCAGCCAAGTTTTGCCGCGCGCCTGCTTTCGTGGAAACCGCTGGTCTATGTGGGGCTTATTTCTTACGGGCTCTATCTTTATCACTGGCCGGTGTTGGTCTTTACGCGCTTCTATTACGGGTCCGAACCGCCGATGGTCAGTCATCTCGTCACGCTGCCATTCATTTTTGTGCTGGCGGCGCTATCGTTCCGTTTTATCGAAGAGCCGATCCGTCATGGCCGTTGGTTCAGGCGTCGCGGTCATGTATTCATTGCATCGCTTGTGGTGCTGCTGGCCACGTTCGTCGCTGGTAATGCCATCGGCAAGAGCGGGCTTGATTTCCGCTTCACCGATCAGGTGCGGCGCTATGCCGATGCGGGCGAGAAGAGCCTCTACAAAAATATCTGCAAACGTCATTTCAGTGACCCGCGCTTTGGGGGTTCGGTGTGTGTGGTCGGCACGGGCGATGAGAAGAAACCTGATTTCCTGGTGTGGGGCGACAGCCATGCGGGATCGCTCATTCCGGCGATGGAGTTGCTGGCGACGCAACGCGGCAAAACCGGTTGGATCTATCGCAACACCGGCTGCCCTCCGCTGATCGAGACGGAGCGCATCGATGAGGAGCTCGACACGCCCTGCCTGACTGCCAGCCGCAATGCGCTGGCCATGATCGAAGCATTCCACATCAAGCAGGTGCTGCTGGCCGGGCGGTGGGACATGGTGACGCTGGGCTGGGAAAAGGGTAGCGAAGAAGTGACGCGCGAGCCTGTGATCGAGCATGATGGCCTGTATGGGATGGAAGCCTTCGCGAAAGCCTTGCCGAAAACCCGCGCGAAATTGCGCGCGATGGGTGCCACGCCGTGGGTGATGCGGCAAACGCCACCGCAGCTCATCGACATTCCAACGGCACTAGCCAGCGCCGAGCATTTTGGGCGCGACCGTGCCGCCTTACGCCGCCAGGCCGAGCCCATTCGCCAATGGCACAAACCTATCAATGCCCTGATCATGGCAGAAGACGCCAAGCATGTGATCGACCCCTTCCCCTTCTTCTGCGGAACGGATCACTGCGACATCGAGCAAGATGGTGAATCGCTCTACAGCGATAACGACCATCTCTCCATCATCGGCGCACAAAAAATGGCGCCCATCTTCGACCCGTTCTTTGATTCCATGCGTTAGGGCGCATATTTCGCTGGGTTTTTCGTGCTCGTCTGCTACCACCGATCGTATGGTCACGCGCATTCACAGTGTTGCATTCCAAGGCATCGAAACGATCCCGGTCGAGGTGCAGGTGCATCTGGGCGCGGGGTTGCCCGCCTTCACCATCGTCGGCCTGCCGGATAACACCGTGCGCGAATCGCGCGAGCGAGTGCGCGCTGCGCTGTCGTCCATGGGCATTCAGTTGCCCGCCAAAAAGATCCTCGTGAACCTCGCCCCTGCCGACGTGATGAAAGAAGGCTCGCATTTCGATGTGCCCATCGCACTTGGCCTGCTCGTCGCACTCGGCTTTTTGCCAGAAGATGCGGTGGCCGATAAACTGGCGCTGGGTGAACTGGCACTGGATGGTCGCTTGCAGGAAGTTGCCGGTGTGCTGCCCGCTGCACTGGCCGCAAGCGAGCACAGTCGCGGCATCATTTGCCCCGAGGGCAATGGCGCCGAAGCCGCATTCGCGGGTGAGCTTGAAGTCTTAGCTCCTACATCGCTACTGGCACAGGTCAACCATGTCAAAGGCACGCAGGTGCTGAGTCCGCCGCAAGCACGCGGCATGGACATTGCCCATCGCGGACCGGATTTTGCCGAAGTGCGCGGCCAGTCGCTGGCCAAGCGTGCGCTTGAGATCGCCGCTGCTGGCGGTCATAACGTGCTCATGCTCGGGCCGCCAGGTTCGGGCAAATCGATGCTGGCCGCATGCCTGCCTGGCATCCTGCCGCCCATGTCCCCGGAAGAAATGCTTGAGGCGAACCTCATCGCGTCCGTTGCAGGCAAGCTGGTGAAAGGCGGGTTCCGTGGCACGCGCCCCTTCCGCGATCCGCACCATAGCAGTTCGGTCGCCGCGATGGTGGGGGGTGGCAAGCGCGCCGTACCGGGTGAAATTTCTTTATCGCATCACGGCGTGTTGTTCCTCGACGAGTTGCCGGAATATCCGCGCGCCGTGCTCGAATCACTTCGCCAGCCGCTTGAGACCGGCAGCATTTCCGTCGCGCGGGTGGCGGCGCATGTGACTTACCCCGCCCGGTTCCAGCTCATCGCTGCAATGAATCCGTGCCGCTGCGGTTACCTTGATGATGCTTCGCGCGCTTGCAATAAAGCGCCCAAATGTGCGGTCGAATACCAAAGCAAGATTTCTGGCCCGCTGCTGGATCGTGTCGACCTGCATGTCGAAGTGCCGGCCATTGACACACTCGCTATGCTGAACACCGACAAAGCGGAACCCAGCAGCGCCATCGCCGCGCGTGTGGCGGCAGCGCGCATTCGTCAGTTGCAGCGTTTTGCTGTCATGGGCATCAGCGCCACCACGAATAGCCAAGTAAGCGGGGATTCTCTGCAGCACATGGTGCCGCTCGATGATGCGTCGCGCAAACTTCTTGAAGACGCGACCACGCGCCTGCAGCTTTCCATGCGTGGCCTGACGCGGGTAATGCGCATGGCGCGCACCATTGCCGATCTTGCTGGTAGCGAACAGGTCAGCACACTGCATTTGTCGGAAGCGCTCAGCTATCGGCAGCAGCCGCAAGGCCGTTGGTTAGAAGCCGCTTAGATTTTTTAATGTTCGCCGATCGCGCATCCTGCGCGACAACTCACAACGCTCAAGGCTGGCACGCCTACTGGCGTGTAGCTTGACTTGCTTAGCTTCCTCGTTACATTCGCGATTATGAAACCGACCGAAGCTTGCCCCGCCTGTCTTACCTCTGAAGCATTGCATGCGGGTGCCAAAGACGGCTACGACCTTTGGCGTTGCACGAATTGCAAGACCGTGCGCGTAAGCCCGCAGCCTACGGCAGAACAGCTTTCCGCTTTTTATTCTGCCTATACCGGCACGTGCGATTACAACAAGAAACGTTCGCGCAAGATCCAGCGCAGTCGCGCACGCATCAAGCGCCTGATGGGCATGCATAGCGGCATGGATTTCCTGGATGTTGGTTGCAACTATGGGTTCGGCGTGGCGGCAGCAGCGGACTTAGGCCTCAACGCCACCGGCATTGATATCGATGATGTGGCTATCAACGCTTGCCGCGAGCAATTCGGCAGACAAGGCAGATTCGAATTCCGCACCGTGCAGGACCACGCAGCCAGTGGTGCGAAATCCGACATCGTGTACACCAGTGAAGTGATCGAGCACACGCCCGATCCCAACAGTTTTGCTGCTGCCATGGGACATATCCTGAGGCCCAATGGTTTGCTTTACCTCACCACACCCGATGGCGGGCATTGCCGCGTACCGCGCGATTTCGCGAAGTGGGAGCAGGTCATTCCGCCGGAGCACCTCACCTATTTTACCCGTCGCGGGTTGAAGACGATGTTGCTGCGTTATGGATTCAAGGACATCAAGTTCCGCTTCAACCTAAAGCCCGGCATTCGCGTTACCGCGCGCAAGGCCTAGCGTAAACGCAATCGGTGAAGCGGTAATCGCCCATCTCTACTTGCATATCGTCGACATGAGCAAAGCCTAAGCGTTCATAGAATGCCCGTGCGCCGCTATTGTCGGGATTCACCAGTAGTCGCTGCTCGGTGACATCCGTAAAGGGTGCGAGTGCTGCGGTAAGCAACTGCACGCCCGCGCCCGTTCCCCGACAATCCGACAACAGATAAAGTTTCTTTAGCCACGCTACACCACCCTCGCGATAAGCCGACGCATAACCGACGGGCGCGGCGTTCTGGTAGGCGATAAAAAAGCGGTGACCTTTGGCTGCTTCGGCATGCAGCGCATCGAGGCTGTAGATGCGCGCCAGCATATTATCGATCTGCTCCGGCGATAGGAAATGCGTGTAGCTTTCCGGCCAGATGCGATGCGCCAGATCGCGCACGATGGCAAGATCTTGCGTTTCGCTGATGTTAAATGGAATAGCCTTCACCGTATTCTTCAAGAGGTGCAGCTAAGCTCGCGAGCTCGGCGATGAGGCCGAGCGCGCCGAACTGGCACTGGCGCATTTTGGCTTTGCCTTCTTCGCCCTCGTCGCACATGCCGACGAATTCCATGCCGGTAGCATTGAGGTTATTCTGTGCATCGCGTTCGCGGTTGACGCGGTAAGCACCACCCACGGCGTGGCCGTCCATCAGGTACATCATCGGCTCGGCTGGTGCGCCTTCCACAGTATCCACGGTCGGGATCCCTTCCTGGATCACCACTTCGGTCGACTGGACACCTTCTTTGATGACGTTCATTTTATTGCGCAGCTTTTTGTTGAGCTCGAGCATTTCATCACCCGATTTCACGGTCATGATGCCCATGCCATA